>JBGTRP010000755.1:0-3913 GCA_041940685.1 Acanthopleuribacteraceae bacterium | reverse complement strand
CCGTCAATGCGAACATGAAGCGGGTAACATTTGCCTCGTGCGCCAAGGCGGTTAACCCTTGAACCACCTCGTCCGGCGCCTCGAAAGTCACCAGACCACCGGCCGCGCTCCTGGTTTTCGGTCTTGGGAAATCGGTCGGCAGTTCCAGGTGGGCGGGACAACCCGCGAGTTGCCGCTTCCAATAGGACAATTGTCGCGCCAGTTCCTCGCCGGACAACCAGCTTCTCTGCCAAAGGGCGAAATCCGCGTACTGGATGGGAGGCGGTTTTGCCTCGGGCTGACGTCCCGTAAGAAAGGATTCGTAAAACGCGGTCAGCTCGTGGAGGAAAACTCCGGCGGACCAACCATCGGAAACGATATGATGCATGTTGAGCAAGAAGATATGTTCATCCGGTTCGAGCTTCAACAAGCTTAGCCGGAGAACAGGACCCGTCATGAGGTTGAATTTCCAGCCCGCTTCCCGGGTTGCGAGCTTCAGGGCAAGTTGTTCGCGCTTCCCGGGTTCCAGGCCGCTCAAGTCCGCGTACCTCAGCTCAAGAGAATGGTGAGAATCGATGCGCTGGAAGGGTTGCCCCTCCTTGCTGATGAACCGGGTACGGAGGGATTCATGGCGCGCCGTCAAGAGCCTGAGCGCCGATTCGAATCCGATGAGGTCCAGGCGGGCCTGGAGACGCAGGGTTCGCGGTACATTGTAGGCCGTATTTTCCGGTTCCAACTGGTGGATGAACCAAAGCCTTTGCTGGGCGAAGGACAAGGGCAAGGGTCGATCTCGGGGAACCTTTTCTATTCTGGGCGGGGGACCCCCTTCTTTTTTCGCCGAGCGAATGAGGGTCGCCAAGCCCGCGATAGTGGGACGCTCAAAAATGGCGCGAATGGCAAGGCCAGCTTGGAAGGCGCCACGAATGCGCGACATGACGCGGGTGGCCAGTAGAGAATGTCCGCCCAAATGGAAGAAGTTATCGTGGATGCCGAAGCTTCGTGCGGGTAGGATCTCCCGCCAAATCTCCATGAGTCCCGATTCGATTGGGTTTCGGGGCTGCTCGGCTGCTGGGTTTTGCCGGGCCTTCCACTGCGGTTCGGGAAGGGCGTTGCGGTCTAGCTTGCCATTCGCGGTCAGGGGCAGTTCGTCCATCCTGACGAACGCCGAGGGAACCATGAACTCCGGCAGTCGCGCGGCGCAGTAATCGCGCGGCCAATCCGTATCCGGGCGATTGGGCCTTGATCCGCGCGAAGAAGTGTAATATGCGACCAAACGATGATCGCCGGGTTGATCCTGACGTGCGAGGACCGCGACGTCGCCCACATCCGGGTGCTCGGCCAGGACGGCCCGGACCTCGCCGACCTCTACCCGGTAGCCGCGAATTTTGACTTGGAAATCGAGCCGGCCCAGAAACTCAATGTCGGCATTTGGCCGGTATCGGACCCGGTCCCCGGTGCGGTACAAACGATCTCCGGCCAGCCTGGAAAATGGGTTGGGCACGAAAGTCTCCGCGCTGAGGGCGGGTTGGGACAGGTAGCCCCTGGAAACTCCGGCGCCGGCGATGTGAAGCTCTCCCGGCACGCCCAAGGGCTGGCATTGCAGATGAGGGTCCAGCACGTAGGCTCGAATATTGGCGAGGGGTCGGCCCAGGGGAGGCCCCTGTTGGGGAGCGGGTGTGGTCAGTTCGTGGCTGAGCACGCCCACGGTCGTCTCGGTGGGTCCGTAGTGATTGATCATTCGAACCCGCGCGTTCAATGCGCGCACCCGGTCCGCCAATGGCTTGGCGCAGGCTTCCCCGCCCATGACCAGGAATCGCCTTGGGATTACCCGCTCCGGGCGGTTTCCATCCAGAAGCGCGGCCAAATGGGAGGGGACGATTTTGAGGAAATCAACCTGCCAATTTTCGAAGTATGCTCCCAATTCATCCGGGCTTGCCGCGGTCTCACGCGAGACCAGGTGCAGCGTCCCACCCAGGCTGAGCGCGGGCAGTAAGGCGGTGTTGCCCAGATCCGCGGCGAGGGTGGATACGAGTGCGTAATGCAAACCGCTTTCCAGACCCAACCGCTGCCGAATGGCTTGCAGATAGTGGGTCAGTTGGCGGTGGCCCACGGCCACGCCCTTGGGCAGGCCCGTGGAGCCGGAGGTATAAATGACATATGCGAGTTGGGTCGCGATTGGAGAAATTTTTGGCGGCGTCTTTGCCCTGTCAATCGAGAGGCCGGAACCTAGAATCCATTCGGTTACTCCGGATTGTTCCATTGGGCCGCCTACCGCTTCCCGCGTCATTACCAATGAAATGGCCGCATCGCGGCATATATGCGCCATTCGGGCTGGCGTTTCATCCGGATTGAAAGGCACATAGGCTGAACCGGCCTTCACCGTGGCAAGCAGCGCCCTCAGCATCTCAATTCCGCGCTCCATCCGAATACCCACGCGCGACTCGGGACCCAATCCGCGCCGCAAGAGCGCTTTTGCCAGGCCATTGGCGCATTCGTCCAGCTCTGCGAAGGTGATGTGGCGCGCGGTTTCCCGACCGAGACTCCTCGGTTCCTCCACCAGGGCGATCCTGTGAGGATGGTTCCGCGCCTGTTTCTCGAACCAACGGAAAAAGGGCGTTTCCAAATCGAATGCCCTTTCCGTGCGGTTCCAGTCCCATAGCAGTTGTTTGCGTTCCTCATCATGAAGAAAATCGGCCCTAAAAACGCTCTGGTCCGGATTTTCACTCAATTGACTCAGCAAATGGATGAGATGGCCGGACATTCGCTTGATGGTTTCCCTGTCGAATAAATCCGCGCTGTACTCCAGGCTCGCTCCCAGTTCGCCTTCCCGCCCCTTAAAATCCTTCTCCCAAAAGGCAAGGGTCAGGTCGAAATGCGCCATGGGCGTCTCGAAATGTTGGGGTTCGACTCGTAGCCCGCTTTCTTTCGCCTTGGGCATGGGCACGTTCTGAAACGAGAACATGACTTGAAAGAGGGGGTTGCGGCTCAAGTCGCGCTCAGGTTGCAACTCCTCTACCAGCCGTTCGAAGGGCAGGTCCTGATGCGCATAGGCGCCCAGGGCCACCTCCTGAACGACTTTCAACAGATCGCGAAAGCTGAGGTTCCCGGGCATCCTTGTGCGCAGCGCCAGGGTGTTGACGAATAGACCGATCAGGACTTCTGTTTCGGCGCGATTGCGGCCGGCTATGGGCGTACCCACCACGATGTCCCGCTGCCCGGAATAGCGCGCCAGTAAAACCTTGAATCCGGCTAAAAGCGTCATAAATGGGGTCACGCCCTCGTTGCGGCTCAGGCCCTTCAACCTATGCAGCAGTTCTTTCGGCATTTCAAAACCCAGGGACCGGCCGCGATGGGTCATTTGCTTGGGGCGTGGCCTATCGCCGGGTATTTCCAGTTTCGGCGGCGCGCCCGCCAGGTTTTCCTTCCAGTAGGCGAGCTGCCGGTTGAGTTCGTCGCCCTGCAACCATCCACGTTGCCAAGCGGCAAAATCCGAGTACTGAAGCGCGAGAGGCGGCAGCGATCGTGAGGTTCCTCGCAGGAATGCCTCGTAGAGGGCCCAGGTCTCGCGCATGAGGATACTCAGGGACCATGCATCCGAAATGATGTGATGCATGGTCAGCAGCATGATATGGCGTTCCGCTCCAAGGCGGACCAGGGTCATGCGCAATAGTGGGCCGTGGGCCAAATCGAAGGGTTTGAGAGCCTCCGCCTCGGCGAGTTCGCGAAGCTTCGCCTCACCTCTTTTTTTTGAGATTGCCGAGAGGTCCGCCACGGAAACGGGGTAGCGGAAGGTCTCCTCGATGTGTTGTACGGGTTGGCCTTGCGATTCGGGAAAGCTTGTGCGCAGGGACTGATGGCGTTGCGCGACCAACTGGAGGCTCTGTTCCAGGCAAATCGGGAAAAAGGGGCCTACGAGAGAGATTGCGCCGGGAAT
>JBGTRP010000754.1:0-3922 GCA_041940685.1 Acanthopleuribacteraceae bacterium | reverse complement strand
CGGTGAAATCAAGCTGGCCGTGGAAGCCATGAAAGCGGGAGCCTACGACTTTTTGGAAAAACCCATCGACCTGGAGTACCTCAAGCTCACGGTTTCGCGGGCGCTCGAACACCGCGGCCTGGTTCGAGCCCAATCCTTCAGCGCCGCCCGCCAGGCGGAGGGCACCCATATCGTTGGCCCCTCTCCCGAGTTGCGCACGGTGCTGAACCTCGCCAAGAAAGTAGCTCCCACCAACACCAATTGCCTCCTGCTGGGAGAATCGGGCGTCGGCAAGGAGCTGTTTGCGCGCTTTATTCACGAACAGAGCGGGCGGGCGGATGCCCAACTGGTTTCCATCAACTGCGCTTCCATCCCGCATGAACTCATGGAAAGCGAGCTGTTCGGACATGAGAAGGGCGCCTTTACCGGCGCCGTTGCAAAAAAAACGGGGCTCATCGAAATGGCCGAGGGCGGCACCCTTTTTCTCGATGAAATCGGGGAGCTTCCCCTCGAATTACAACCCAAGCTCCTACGCACCATTCAAACCCATGAATTTTTCAGGGTTGGCGGCGCGAGGGTCCTCAAGAGCGACTTTCGCTTGGTCTGTGCAACCAACCGGGATTTAAAAGCGGGCGTGGAGCGGGGTTGGTTTCGCGAGGATCTGTATTACCGATTGGCCGTATTTCCCATCGAGATCCCGCCCCTGCGTCGGCGCAAGCAAGATATCGAACCCCTCTGTCATTTTCTGCTTCAAAAAATGAGGCATTCGCCGTCTCATCTGGAGCCCGAGCTTTTACAACTCCTCCAAGCCTACGACTGGCCGGGCAATGTGCGCGAGTTGGAGAATCTCTTGGAACGGGCCCTAATCCTAAGTCAGGGCAATCCCTTAAAACTGCAACACTTTCCAGCGGAAATGTTCCGCGACAGAAATCGGCTCTCGTGGAAGGTCGACCTCGACCTCAAACACTCATTGAAGAAAAACCTGGCGCGTCTGGAAACGGAAATGGAAGCCCGACTCATCCGCCATTGGCTGCGGGAAGAAGGCGGCCATCGGGAACGGGTGGCGCAGAGGCTCGGTTTCTCGGTAAAAACGCTGTACAACAAGATGAACGCCCTTGGCATCGATGTGGAGGAATCCGCATCCTAAAGCACGGGGCGGGCGATGGATCAGGACGCGCTTGGGGACTTGGCGTCGCCGCTCTCGGAACCGGCCCCACCCCCTCTTTTTCGAAACCGCAGAAGGGGCGCCAACCAAAGACCGGCCGCAAGAATCGCGATTTGCAAAAGGGTTGGCGCAAACCGCCACCACTCCCAAATTCCGGTTTGCAGGTAATCGTCGATTAGGGTAAATCCACCCTTGACCTGGGGCAAGGCCCAGAGAACGACCGAAATCCATGCCAAGGCCCTGGTTTCGAGGTTGGGCAGAATGTAGACGCTCAGGTAATCGGCAAAGGCGGCAAAGGCCCAAATCCCACCATACAGCAAGACCGCGACCCTGGCGCCGAACCATCGTCGCAGCGCCACCACCCACAGGGTGAAGGCCAACAACAGCGGAACGAGCGCCAATGGCGCGACCAGAGCCACGGCAAAGCCGCCGGCGCCAATCCAGGCGCCCGCGAGCAAGCTGGGTCCCAGTAAAAGAAAGGGCGCGGCCAACGCCGCGGCCAATTGGGCACGGGGACGAAAGGTTTGGAGATCGCCCAACGCCAACGGCATCAACAAAAAAACAGGCGTCAACACGCTGAGCAGGGCCGCCATCAGACGCGGAAGATCGAGCTCGGTCCAAGAAGCGCCCAACACCAGGAGCCGGCCCTCCTCCACTCTCAGAAAGCCGGCGATGATCAGCGCGGGAACCAAACCCATGCCCGCGAGCAATCCCATGATTTTTTTCAAAGCTCCCCCATTGTCCGAATATCTTCTACGATCATCGGCGTTTCCGGGCTCCCAATCGACAGCCCTCTTGAAACGCCGTGGTTTCTTTACTCTTAGGCGCCCGGGTCGGATGGCGCCGCAGGCGTCGGCTTGGTCCCACGCCACAGGTTATAAGTCACGAATCCGTAGAGTCCCAGCACGATCACATGATAACCGATCACCTGGCGGAGGGGACCGTTGAGAAAGGCGAACAGCGGCGCCGCCAATCCCATTACCGCCAGCAACCCGAGGCGGACCTTATTTTTCTTAGATTGAAAATGGCAGATCAACCCGAGCAAAATCAGCGCCATGGTGATGCTGCCTCCCAAGGCCTCGGTTCGATCGCCATCCAATACCATCACGCTTCCCGAGAGGATCAGCATCAAGCTGAAAGAAATGGAGGCCAATTGAAACAAGAGCATCCAAAGGAGCCGGGTTTTCAACTTCATCACGGGCTTTCCCAAATCAAGTGCTTCGAACAAGGGCTCATTGTAACCCAGCCCGCGCCTCCCGCAACAGCGGCCCTCGACCATCCCTGCATTCGGACCCGGCTATGATTGATCCCGGTCGCGGAAGCGGCTATGATCTGGGTCCATGATTGAAAGCGAAACGCCCTCCAGAGAGCGCCCTCTCAGCGTGAGCAAGCTGACCCTTCTAATCAAGGGCCTGCTTGAGCGGCGGTTCCCCAGAGTATGGGTAATCGGAGAGATCAGCAACTTCAAAAGAGCCGGCTCGGGCCATTGGTATTTCAGCCTGAAAGACGGGCAATCCCAAGTCCGTTGCAATATGTGGCGCTCCTACGCGAAACAGGCGCCATTCACGCCTTCCGACGGCATGCAAATTCTGGTTTCGGCCAGCCTGAACGTCTACCAGCCGCGCGGTGAATACAGCCTGATCGTCGACCATATGGAAGAGCTGGGCCTGGGAAGGCTGAAAATCGAATTCGAGCGCCTCAAACTTCGGCTGAGGGCCGAGGGCCTGTTCGACGCTACCCACAAAAAACTGTTGCCGCTCCTACCCCGCAAGATCGGAATGGTCACCTCGCCCACGGGCGCGGCCATTCGCGATATGCTGCGGGTGTTTCGCAAGCGATTCGCCGGCGTTCATGTGCTTATCTATCCAGCGCGGGTCCAAGGAGACGGGGCGGCTCAGGAAATTGCCGAGGGCATTCGCTGCCTGGATCAGTGGGGCGATTGCGATGTCATTATCGCGGGCAGGGGCGGCGGCTCTGAAGAAGATCTTTGGGCCTTCAACGAGGAGATTGTTGCCCGCGCCATTTTTTGCGCGCAAACCCCGATCATTTCCGCGGTAGGGCACGAGACCGATTTCACCATCGCGGACTTTACCGCGGATGTTCGAGCGGCCACACCGTCACACGCCGCCGAAATCGCGATTCGAAGCCAAACCGAGTACCAGCGGATGATCGCCCTGCAACAACGCACGCTGGAACGGCAGCTCAGCGGCAAGATTCTTCGCCTCCAATCCCGCATCAACCTCTCCGAATCGCATCCCATCTTCGTTCGCATTCGCTCTCGCCTCAACGACGGACAACGCAAACTCTCCGAGCTGGAGCGCCGGTTGCAAAAACGCGTGGCCGAGCGGCTGCATCGGCTCGCCATGCGCTTGGCGGGCACCCGCGAAGGCATGACGCCGCGCCACCTCCAGGCGCGGTTGCACCTGCTGAGAGGCAGTCTCGATAACGCGGCAAGGGACTTGGAGCTTCACACCCACAATCACCTGGAAACCCTGCATCATCGGTTCTCCTCGGCCATACGCCGCTTGGAGGATCTTTCTCCCTTGAAGGTGCTGGGCAGAGGGTATGCGGCGGTTTACAACCAAAAAAACGCGGTAGTCCACGATCCCAAGGACGTCCGTATCGGAGAAATTCTGCGCATTCAATTGGCGCGCGGAGATATCCACACCCGCGTCATTGAGAAACAGTCCGAGGCGGTTCAACCGGAGCTATTCTGACCTCAGCTACCCCGTTGAGCCAAAAACGCTCTCCAAACATCAAAGGAAGACCCATGGCAAA
>JBGTRP010000753.1:0-3934 GCA_041940685.1 Acanthopleuribacteraceae bacterium | reverse complement strand
GAGCTGCTGATGCGGTGCCAGCGCCGGATGCGTGAAGCGCGCGAGCGCGCGCTCGACGCAGCGCGCGATGTCATCGACATCGAGCCCGCGCGCGGCCACATCCGTGGCCACCAAAATATCGAGCTTCCCGCTTTTGAGCCGTTCCACGGTTCGCTCCCGTTGGCTTTGGGAGATATCCCCGTTCAGCGGCGCGGAGGCGTAGCCGCGCGCCTCCAGCTTTTCCGCGAGTTCGGCGGTCGCGGTCTTGGTGCGCACGAACACGATCATGCCCTCGAAGGTCTCCACCTCGAGAATCCGCGTCAAGGCGTCCAGCTTGTGAGGACCAGGGACCAACCAATACCGCTGGCGGATGGTCTCCGCGGTCATCTTGCGCACCTGAATGGTGACCTCCGCGGGCTCGCGCATGTGCTGCCGCGCAATTTGCTTGATCGGTTTGGGCAGGGTGGCGGAGAACAGCGCCACCTGCCGCTCCGCCGGCGTGCGCTCCAATATCCAGGTGACATCGTCAATAAAACCCATGCGCAGCATCTCATCCGCCTCGTCGAGCACCAGGCACTCCAAGGCGTCCAACACCAGGGTCCCACGCCGCATATGGTCCATCACGCGGCCCGGCGTGCCCACCACCACGTGAACGCCGCGCTTCAACTGCCGTAACTGCACCTCGTAACTCTGCCCGCCGTAAATGGGCAACACATGGAAGCCCTTCATATGCGCCGCGTAGCGCTGAAAGGCCTCCGCCACTTGAATCGCCAACTCGCGGGTTGGCGCCAGCACCAATACGCGCGGCGCCTTGCCCCGCAAGTCCAATCGGGAGAGCAGCGGCAAGGCGAAGGCCGCGGTTTTGCCCGTACCCGTTTGGGCCTGGCCCAATACGTCCCGGCCCGTGAGGACATGCGGAATGATTTGCGCCTGAATGGGCGACGGGGTTTCGTAACCCACGTCGTCGAGCGCCTTCAACACGGAATCGGAGAGTTGAAGATCTTGGAAGCCGAGGGACGATGGAGAATCTGACATGCATTCACACCCAAGAAACAGTTGGAGTCCACACCTTGCTCCGCAACGGGTTGGCCCGGCGCAAAGGGCGTGCATTATACCGCTTCATGACGGGGAATGCCCGAGTTTTTCTCGAATCAGCCGCATGCCGGCCTAAAACAGGCTCAGTTGAACCGGAATGGGGTCCTCTTCCTCACCGGGCCAGGGCGGCAACGCGGGCACATCCGGCAGGAATTGGCGCAGCAGTTCGTGAAACATGCGGGCCAGGTGCGGCGCGTGAACATCGTCGGGCGCCTGGTGCATGAAGATATGGGGTTTTTTGCCCGCTTTGATCCAGTCCGCGGTGCGCGCGGCCCAGTCCTTTAACACGGCCTCATCCCTTTGGTAGTCGGGATCTCCGACAAAGCGCAGGAAGGGCCGCTCTCCCGTGGCGATATGGCGGACGGGAGCCTTGGGTTTCTTTCTCTGGGCCGCCCGGATCTCGGGATCATCGGTCTCCAGGCGCTGCAAGCGATGGGAGTCGAAAATAACCAAGTCCATGTTCAGGCTTTTGAGGATGAGGTGAAAGTCCCGCTCAAAGGCGGCCTCATCGTAAAAGTTGGGGTGACGCGCCTCCACCGCGTAGCGGAATTCCTTCGGCAACTTCTCCAGAAAAGTCCGCAGAACCGCCAGGTCATCGAAGCTGGGCGGCAGTTGCAGGAACAAGGTTCCGAGCCTGGGGCCCAATGGCGAGATGGCTTCCAAAAAGGCCGCGACCTCCGCCTCCGCGCCGAGCAGGCGCTTCTCATGGGAGACGGCCCTTGGGAATTTGAATGCGAAACGAAAAGACACCGGGGTAGCCTCCCGCCATTTGGCCACGGCCGCGGCGGTGGGGATGCCGTAAAAGCTGGTGTTACCCTCTACTGAATTGAATACCTGGGCATATTGGCGCAAATAATCTTTGGTCTTGGCCTCCCTGGTAAACAAAGCGCCCACCCAGGATTTATTGCCCCAAATGGGACATCCTAAATAGTATTGCGGCTCGTTTGGCGGCCGGATGGGCGTCCCGCCGCTCATAGTAGGCGGACCCGGTCATAGGGCTTCTCACGGATATCGGGCGCCATGTCCAGGGGCGCTCGGTTTCCGAGCTCGGCGAGACGCCAGCCCTCGGCCGCGATCATGGCCGCGTTATCCGTGCTCAACCTGGGAGAGGTAATGTACACCGGTAGACTCCGCTGCCCGCCGAGGTCTCGAAATGCTTTCCGCAAACCGGTATTGCAGGCCACGCCCCCGCCCAGCAGCAGGGCCTTAGGCCTCTCCTTGACGATGGCCATTTCCACACGGTCCATGAGGTGAAGAATGAGCGCCTGCTGGTAAGAGGCGCACAAATCTTTGACCGCCCGCCCTTTCGGGTCGACAAAACGCCGGGGCTGGGCTTCGATCATGCGGCTGGCCGCGGATTTGTAGCCGCTGAAGCTGTAATCATGGCTGCCGTCGCCGAAGCGGGGTTTTGAAAAGCGAAATGCCCCGGGATCGCCGTCCGCCGCGAGGCGGTCGATCCGTGCGCCGCCCGGAAAACCGAGCCCCAGCATTTTGCTCAGCTTGTCGAAGGCCTCGCCCGCCGCGTCGTCACGTGATTTGGTCAACAAGGTCAAACTTCGCGCCTCATCCACGTGAAACAGATGGGTATGGCCGCCGGAAACGATGAGACACAGCGCGGGCCGGGGAATTTCTCCAAATTCCAGAAAAAGGGCGGCCACATGGCCGCGAATATGGTTCACACCGTATAGCGGCAAGTCGACGCCGTAGGCCAGGGCCTTGGCGAAGTTGATCCCTACCATCAAGGAGCCGATTAAACCGGGTCCGCGCGTGACCGCGATGCCCGCCATGTCCGCCAAACCCATCGAGGCCTGATCGAGCGCGCGCCGAAAGACCGGCTCCATGTTTTGCAAATGGGCGCGGCTGGCAAGCTCGGGCACCACGCCCATGTAGGGCGCATGTTCCTCAAACTGCGAGGACACCACGTTGGCGAGCACCCGTCCGTCCTCGGTTACCACGGCGACAGAAGTATCGTCACAGGAGGTTTCCACTCCCAGCAAAGCTCTCATAAAGAGCATTGTAACCCGGTTTCAGGCAGGCGGGTGCGCCTGGTTTAGTAGCACCGGCGGCGATGCGCCCTCATCAGCTGTAGTGGCGGCTCAGTGTGGTCATCAGCGGCACCCGGTTGAGGATGTAGATGCCCACGGGAATGCCGACAATCGTCAGGGCAATCAAATAACCCGCCACGATCGCCACGAACCCCAGCGTCCAGCCCAACACCAGGAACCACAGTACCCGAAGCAGAAAAGGCAGCTCTTCTACATAATGCCGGTGATCGGCGCCGGCGGGACAGGGCTCGCCCGGCTCCCTGAGAAAGACCAATGTTGGCAGCCGATTCAGCAAGATCACCCCGAAAGGCAGGCCGATAATGCTCAAACACAAAAGATACGCCAAAATCGCGGTGAACATTCCCAGCCACCATCCGACCGCCAAGAAATACACGAACCTTCCAAACACGGACCCCTCCTTGCATGAGCTCTCCCCATGATACGAGGGAAACACGCGACTGGTTTAGAGGGAAAAGTTTCTTTCTCATCAGGTTTTTTGAGGGATCGGACCCGAGTTTTGAACCTCTCGAAGGGTGCTTCGCAGGCGATGGCCAATCTCGCGATAAGCCTCCAAATCGCGGCTGCCCGCCTCGTACCATTCGATTCCCCGAACCTGGGAAACCACCACCTTGAACACGCCCAGATGGTGAAATTCGGCCAGGGGATCTCCGGGACCGAAAACGACCGCCTGGTCTCGCGTCAGCCCCATAAGCGCCAGGAACTCATCCAACTCCGGTTCTGAAAGACCGTCCTGAATAAAAAGCGTCAGGTCATAGAGGCCGCGGTCGGTTTCCGCCAGTGGCGCCACCCATTCC
>JBGTRP010000752.1:0-3935 GCA_041940685.1 Acanthopleuribacteraceae bacterium | reverse complement strand
CCTTTTTCAGTATAACCCTCCAGGCTGGAAAGCCAAGCGCAAAACGCGCCCGCGCCTTCGGCCCGGTTGAATTTTTCTGACTCAATTTTTGTTCCTGAACATGGTAGAAAGAACTATTGGATTCGAACTCGGTTACATGATCTGGAAAAACGATGCGGCGCTGGCCTGTTACTGGCCAAGCCTCCAATTTCAAATACGAACCGGGGGAAGAATAGGAGGGCTTCCATGAATATTTGTGTACCATCTCCGAAACGAAACCCGTGGCTTTGGGCCGCCGGATATCTTTTTTTAATGGGGTTTCTGGTTCCGACCGAGGCCTGGAGTAAGGAGCTTTCTTCCAAAAAAGCCTATCGCCTCGTGGATCAATTGTTCGATGAGAAGGCCAAGACCAGGGAAAAGGCCAAGGCCGCGCTCATCGCCGCGGGCGATCTCAGCATCGCGCCGGCGCTGGTGGAAACGGTTTTTTTCAGCGCCGTGGGAAGGGATGACGCCGTGGAGGTCCTGCAAAAATTGCTAGGCGTCTCCACGGGTCCGGTATACAAGGATTGGGTGGCCCAAATCGGCGCTCGCGAGGATATCGTTCCCAAGCCGGGCTATTTGCCTTTCAAGGCCCGGCTTCACGCCAAGATCGACCCCAATTTGGCGGCTTTTCTGGACGAAAAGCTCCCTCGCACCATTCGACCCGAGGAAATTGTGTGGGGTGGGGTGAAAAAAGACGGCATCCCCGCCTTGGACCATCCCCGTTTTATCCCCGCGGCCGAGGCCTCCTATCTCACCTCGGAGGAGTTGGTGTTCGGAGTGGCCATCGATGGCGATGTGCGCGCCTATCCCCACCGCATCATGGACTGGCATGAAATGGTAAACGATACCGTGGCCGAGCGGCCGATTTCCATTTCCTACTGCACCCTTTGCGGCGCGGGAATTCTCTTCGATACCAGGCGAGCCGGGGGCGGTTCGTTCACCTTCGGTAGCTCCGGCTTCCTCTACCGCTCCAACAAGCTCATGTACGACCATCAGACCAATACGCTTTGGAGCAACCTCACCGGCGAACCTGTCATGGGAACCTTGGTGGGTAGCGGCGTCGAGCTTCCCGTGCTGCCGCTGACCGTCACAACCTGGGGCGCCTGGCTGGGAGAGCATCCCGAAACCAAGGTGCTTTCCCTGGACACTGGTTACGCGCGCGATTACCGCGTGGGCGCGGCGTATGGTTCCTACTTCGCCAGCCCGGAAACCATGTTTCCGGTTTGGAAGAAACCGCCCGAGGTCCCGGAACTGGCGACCAAAGATTGGGTTTGGGTCGCCGTGGTGGCGGGGCGCCGCAAAGCCTATCCCATCGAAACTTTAAAGCAACAGCCATTCTTGGTCGACCGAGTGGGTGAGGCGGAAATCGTCCTCCTCACCGATCCCATCAGTGAGGCGGTCCGGGTTTTTGAAACCCAGGGCCGAACCCTGCGCCGGGAGGCCGGCGCTTTGTTTTTGGAGGATGGGCGCCCGCTGGTTGTGCGCGAGAATGGGTTGAGGACCAAGGATTCCTCGGTGGTCCTGCCGCGCGTCCCCGGCCACCGCACCTTCTGGTTTAGTTGGGGCGCCTTTTTCCCGGACGCCGAATATTATCGCCCCGAACCTTGAGGGGAAACCCTTATTCCGCCTTCGCAAGGCTTTCGTTAATGTTTGAAACACGTGGCGGTTCCGCCTGGTAAACCGTCCGGGGGCGTGATATCTTGATCCCTCCTCGAGAGAGATACCGAGAATGCCTGGAATGGAAATAAAAGGAGAGGGGAATCATGACAAACGGAGCGAGCAACTCGAAAAAAAAGGGGCTTGGACCTCTGGGATGGGTTCTCATCGGATGCGGCGGCGTTTTGGTGTTGGCGGGCGTCGCGTTCATGGTGTTGTCCGTGTTCGTCTTCAAGAAGGCCAAGGATTTTTCCGAGGATTTTAAGGAAAACCCGGTGCCCACTCTTGCCAAGGGCATCGCCTTCTCCAATCCCGACATCGATTACGTGGGCAGCGACGAGGAGAAGGAGACCGTTACCTTCCTCAACAACAAGACGGGTAAAGAGATTACCGTCGATTACAGGGACATCAAGGAAGGGAAGTTGACCTTTTCATCCGGAGATGAAACCGTCTCCTTCGACGCCAGTCCGAAGGCCGATGGCCGGGGCGGCGGCTTGTCGATTACCACCAATGAAATGAGCGCCACATATGGGGCTGATGTGGATGTAGCGAATTTCCCCGACTGGGTGCCCGTGTTCCCCGGCTCGACTCCGAGGGGCACCGCTTTTGCCAAATCCCCTGACGGGACTCAGGGCTCTTATACCATCGTGAGCGACGAATCACTCGAAAAGCTGAGAGACTACTACACCAAGGCCTTCGAACAGGAAGGCCTTGAAGCCGTTTCCCAGACCACGACGCCGGACGGATCGCTCTCCATGCTCGGCTCCCAGGACGGCGCGCGCGGCGCCACCCTGGTCACCTCCACCAACAAGGAGGGCCAGAGCCAGGTGGTGGTGGGGTTCACCGAGAAAAAGCAATAGTTGCGGCGCCTTCGGCGGAAAAAGAGGCCCAGCGTGAGGGATAGGGATCGTTAGGGGGATGCTCCTCGTTAAAGGGGGCCGAGTGTCCAGTGCATGAGATCGAACTTGAAATAGGACTAAAATAGTGCTAATTTTAAATCGGACCATTTGAGTCCTATTTTGATGCGCCGGATTCCGCTCTTATGAGCTTCAACCTGACCCGCAAAACCGATTACGCGCTGGTTGCGCTGGCCACGCTCGCACGGGAGACCGGTGAGGACAGCGAGCCCCAAAGCGCGCGCCAGATCGCCGAACGTTGCGATTTACCCCTGCCTCTTTTGATGAATGCATTGAAGGAACTGCATCGGGCCAATATTATTTGTTCCCGTCGTGGCGTGGGCGGGGGCTATTATCTTTGCCGCGAACCGGGAGATATCAGCCTCAAGCAGGTGATCGAAGCATTGGAAGGCCCCATCAACATCACGCTTTGCAGCGAGGCTCAATCCGAGGACAACCAAATCTGCCGCATCGTTTCCCTCTGCCAGATCAGCACTCCCATGCGCAAGCTCAATTGGTTGTTGGTCGAGTTTCTCGCCGGGGTAACCCTAAAGCATCTGGTCGAGGACGAAACGCTCTTAGCTCATCCACGCCCGCATCAGGAAGTAAGTCTATGACCACGGATATTGCCGCACTTACCAAAAAAGAATACAAATTCGGTTTCGTTACCGATATCGAATCGGACACCTTGCCGCCCGGGCTGAATGAAGACGTCATCACCCATATCTCGCGCAAGAAAGAAGAGCCGCAATGGCTGTTGGACTGGCGATTGAAGGCCTATCGCAACTGGTTGAAAATGGCCGAGCCCACCTGGCCTCATGTGCATTACCCGCCCATCGACTACCAGGCCATCGTCTACTACTCGTTCGTGGCGCTGTGGGTGTTCATCCTGTTCGTCGTCGGCGACATGATCATCACGAGCCACCGGGTCAAGAAGCTCGCACGCGAGAAGTTCGGCGACCGCATCGAGAAGGGCCTCGGCTGGTACGCCGCGATGCGCACCATCCAGATGCGCTTCATGCGTCTCCCCAAGCCGCAGGTCAAGCGCGGCGGCTACCCGGTCTGAGGCGCGCGCCGCGCCCCGTTCACGCGGAGTTCTGCACATCTGCGGACCCCTGCGCGCTGAGTGTCCGCAGGAGCGCAGATCCCCGCAGTTGCGCAGGGCCGTGGCATCCACCGCGCCGCGCCGCGCTAGCCAAGGGAGGATGCCGCTTCGCCGCGCGCGGTCAGAGTGCGGCGGCGAGACCCCGGTTGATCTGGCGAGCCCACAACGGGCCGCGGTAGATGAAGCCGGTGTAGCCCTGCACGAGGTCGGCGCCCGCGGCGAGGCGCCCCCGCACGTCGGCGGCGGTCTCCACTCCC
>JBGTRP010000751.1:0-3936 GCA_041940685.1 Acanthopleuribacteraceae bacterium | reverse complement strand
GCAGCAGCGGGTGGCGCTGGCACGGGCCCTGGCCGGCAAGCCGCGCCTGATCCTGGCCGACGAGCCGACCGGCAACCTCAATTCCGCCACCGGCGAGGCCGTTATGCAAATCTTTAAGAAAATTCATCAAAGGGGCCAGACCCTGGTGATGGTGACTCATGAACTCAAAACCGCCTGTAGCGGCGATCGGGTTTTGTTCATGCGCGACGGCGCCATCAGCGACGATTTCTCCATGGCCGAAGAAGGCGGCGCCAATTGGGACACTCGCGAGAAAGCTTTGTTTGATTGGCTTTCCCAAAGGGGGTGGTAATCATGAAGAGCATTTGGTTGATGGCCAGGGCCAATATCAAAAGGAAAAAGGGCGAGGCCGCGTTAATTGGGTTCTCCATTTTGGTTTCCGTCTTGGCGTTGGAGGTGGCGCTGGGCCTTTTTAGCGGGCTCCATAAACCCTTTGAAACCATGATTCAGGGTGCGGACGCGCCGCATTTGATGGTGTTTTACGACACGCGCACGCACGATACGGAGGAATTGCGCGCCTGGTTCGCGCGGCAGGAAGAGGTGGTCGCTGTCGGGCACGCGCTGCCCATCTTCCAGTCTTCCCGCGATTTGGCGCATGAAGGCGAGAAGCTGGAGAAATCCCTACTTTTGACAGAGTACCCGACAGCGGGTTCCGAATGGCGTGAGTGCAGGCTGCAAATTCTTTCCGCGGCGCGTCCCATTGCGGCGGATAAGGAGGTCGGCCCTGGCCAGGGCGAAATATGGATTCCCAAACAGATGGCGGGCGCCAATGGCATATCGCTCGGTGACAAAATTGGGATTCCCACCTCATCCGGACTACGGGAGCTCGAGGTTTCCGCTCTGGTGCTGGACCCCTACTTCAGCACCAGCGCCATCTCTCCCACGCGCTGTTGGGTCGCTTCCGGAAGCCTCTCTTTTCTGTTGCCCATGAGTGAATTGACCGAGGCCGGCCTGGGTGTGAAAATCCTGAACCCGGAGGCAGCCGGCGACCTGGACCAACGCTTCAAGGCCTCTCTTCAAGGGAATTTTGCGGGCTGGACGTTCCACTACAAGATGGCCAAGCTGGCCTATGGCCTTTTCCTCAACATCATCTCAGTTGCCTTACTGGTGGTCGCGGCAATGGCCCTTCTGATCGCTGTTTTCATTATTTCCGGCGCCATCTCGAGCGCGGTCTTTTCCGATTACAAGCGGATTGGAATCCTCAAATCGCTGGGATTCACGCCCGGCGGCGTCCATGCAATCTACATTCTGCAATACCTGGCAATCGGTTTGGCCGCGATTCCTCCGGGGATTGTGGCCGGCGTCTTGATTACCCGCGCCATCTTTTCCTCCCTCACCAATTCCATCGGGCTGGCGCCCATCGATTTCACCTGGATACTGCCCCTTGCGGCCCCCCTGATCGTGGTTTCCTTCATTGTGTCGGCCGCCGCCTGGTGGACCAGTCGCAAAGCCAGTAGAGTGAAACCCATGGAAGCCATTCGGTTCCGGACGCCCGCCCCGGGTTTTTCCCGCTGGAGTCTATGGAGCGTCTCTCTCGCGCGCTTTCTTCCACCCAGCCTGTTCATGGGCGTACGCAACCTCTCCCTCAATGCCAAGCGGACCCTGTTGGCTGGCTTGGGGCTGGTGATGACCCTGTGCGTGTTGGTCTTTGCCGTCAATATCCTGGCCACCTTTGCCCGCATTTCCGAAAATCGGGCCTTGTGGGGCGGAACCGCGGCCGATGTGACCGTACGCCTTACCAATAAGCGTTTTACCATTCAGGACCATCAGTTCCTGGCTCTCATGCAAAAGGAAACCGGGGTGCATAGCGTATTGCCCACGGGTTCGGTGGAGGGTCTGGCGCCCGGTGCGGGCGACGAGGGCGGACGGCAGATCTTTGGCAACGCCTACGACGGCGATATGGATGAAGCCGGTCTGTTGAATTTGAAGGGCCGCAACCCGAGACGCCAGGATGAGATCGCGCTAGGCGTGAACACCGCCAAGAAGGACGGCAGAACCATCGGTGATTCCTTCACTCTTTTCCTGGAAGGCGGTCTGTTCGAATTCCGCGTTTGCGGCATCTATCAAACCGCGGCCAACTTCGGCGAGGGCTTTCGTATTCAGGCCTCGCGGCTCAAGGAGATGCGGCCGGATTACCGCGCGAGCTCGTTTGCCATCATCCTCGAAGAAGGGGTGGGCGCGGCGACCTTCAAGGAGCGAATCAAGCAGCGCTTTGCAGAGGCCGTGGACGTGCGCACCGCGGCGGATGATCAACGGGAGTTGAATGGCGCTATCAACGGCATGCGGCTGACCCTGATCCTGGTCTCTCTCGTCCTCTTGGGCGTTTCCCTGGTGGCCATTGTCAATGACACGCTTTTGAGCATAAAGGAAAGCCAGCACTCGCTGGGCGTGCTGAAAACCCTGGGCATGACACCCACGCAATTGCGGCTTTCCCTGGCGTTTAAAGCTCTCGCCATGTCCTTTTTAAGCCTTATGGTGGGCATTCCGCTCGCCTTGCTCGCCATTCCGCCGATCATGAGCGCCATTGCCTCCGGAATCGGCATGGTGCAATTTCCTTTTTCCATTGACATAATCGGCACCGCCCTGATCATTCCCGGCTTTTTGCTCTATGTCCTAGCCTGCGCCTGGTTGCCCGCCAAGGCCGTGACACGCGTCCAAACGCGCTTGCTCATCCGTGAATAAATCAAGTGGAAAAAACTTCCCCAAGGTACTCAGGAGAATCAAAATGAAAACTCTCGCTTGGCTCGCTTGTTCTTTGCTCCCTCATCTTTCGGGTTCTTGGCTCCCGGCCGGGGTGGAGCCCTCCAATTTGGAACGGGCGAAGACCCTTGTGGCCGAGGTTTGGCGGCAACACCCCTTTCCAGGCCTGGCCGTGGTCCTGGTGGAGGGACAGCAGATTCTCTGGGCTCAGGGGTTCGGGCTGGAGCGGCTGGACGCGCCCCAAAAAATGAGCGCCGATTCCGCCTTCGCCATCGGGTCCCTGACCAAATCTTTTACGGCGTTGGCGCTGATGCAGTTGGCGGATGAGGGGAAGCTGGATCTGGACGCGCCGGTGGTCTCCTACCTGCCCTGGTTCCGCACGGCGCTGCCGGAAAACAGCGCCCGTATTACCGTGCGGATGTTGCTGAGCAACAGCTCGGGCTTACCCAGTCTGGACGTGGGCATCATGAGCGTGGACACTTCAGCGGGCGCGGATGAACGGCTGGCCCGGGCCCTGAGCGCCTATACGCTGAACCGCGGGCCAGGCGCTTCCTTCGAATATTCCAATGAGGGTTTTGTGCTGGCTGGCCTGATCGGCGCGAAGCTGAGAGGCATGTCATACACGGCGTATCTGCAACAATTCGTCTTGGACCCCCTGGGAATGGATCGCTCCTCCAGCGACCTGGCCCGGATCGAAAATTTGGGTTACCTTAAAGGCCACCATGCCGGAAGGGTCCAAGGCATTCCCGCGGAGTTTCCCATGACCTCCATGGCTTACGCGGCCGCGGGTTCGGTGTTGCGCTGCAGCGCGGAGAACCTGGGCCATTACCTGATCATGTTGCTGAATGGCGGCGTTTACCATGGCAAGCGCATTCTTTCAGAGGAGAGCCTCGCGCAAATGTGGCGGCCCCAAATCAAGCTTCCCGAGCGGATGGAAAGCGAGCAGCCGGGCGCCTATGGATTGGGTTGGCTGGTCTCCAATATCGATGGCCGTCGAGTCATCCACCACGGCGGCAACACCGATTCCATGAGCGCCTACGCCATGCTGGAGCCCGAGCGGGGAACCGCGGTAGCCGTGTTGAGCAATATTGTGGCGCTCAGCGGCCGCCGGCACCGATCTCTTCCGGAACTCGCCAACAACATTCTGCATGTGCTGCATGGCGAGCCGCTCTCCGATTTCGGGAAACCCAAGAGCCCCGATCTGACGCAAAACCAGTA
>JBGTRP010000750.1:0-3936 GCA_041940685.1 Acanthopleuribacteraceae bacterium | reverse complement strand
CCCCCACCTGGACCCGGTACGCGGAGCAGAAGCTGTATCTGGACAGGGTCATTTACGCCAAATCCACCAAATACCAGCATATCGTGCTGACGCGGAGCTCGGCCGGCGACGTGTATTGCTATATCAACGGCAATACCCAATTCTCGAGTGTGGACGAGCATATTTACCACGAGTTGCTGGTGCATCCGGCCATGGGCGTGGCGCCGCTGCGAAAGAAGGTGCTGGTCCTGGGCGGGGGCGATGGTCTGGCCGTGCGCGAAATCCTCAAGTACGCCGATGTGGAATCGGTAACTCTGGTGGATTTGGATCCGGAGATGACGAATTTGGCGCGTTTCAACCCGCATCTGACCGCCATGAATGAAAATAGCCTGGCCGACGCGCGCCTCAAGCTGCTGCAAAACCACGCGCTGGTGGATGCCGAACCCGGTCCCGCGGAGTTGGGCGGCCTCTTCGGCGAGGACGCAACCGGTGAAAGGGAGCTCCATCTTGTCAATCTGGACGCCACCATTTTCGTGGATCAAATCTCCGGCTTCTACGATGTGATCATCATCGATTTTCCCGATCCCAGCAATTTGGAGCTCTCCAAGCTGTACTCCTTGGGTTTCTACAAGAAGCTGCGGGCCAAGCTCAGCAAGCACGGCGTTCTGGTGCAGCAATCCACCTCTCCGGTCCATGCGAAAGAGGCTTTTCTTTGCATCGGCAGGACCATGAAGGCCGCCGGGTTCGCGGCGGTTCCCTTCCACGAGAACGTGCCCGTGTTCGGCGAGTGGGGATGGTGGTTATGCGGCAGGGACGACGCCTATGCCGAGGAGGAACTGAAAGCGGGCATCGGCAACCTGGATTTGGAGGGAATTCCCACGCGCTACCTCACCCCCGATGTCGCGCGGGCGAGCCTGATCTTCGGCAAGGACAGCTTGGTTACCAGCGAGGAAAAGGTCAGCACCATTCTCAACAATTTCATTTACCGCTATTATTCGGACGCCTTGACGGAAACCTATTAACTGGGATAAGGTAAACCGAATTATTCAAGAGATGAAGGAGCTTGCGGCGTGAACGGAACGGTTGTTGCCATCATAGTAATGTTCCTGCTGATGTGGGGCTGTGCCACCTGCGTGACACCCTCGAAAAAGGTGAGTAGTACAAGCACGGAAACCACCACCGTCATTTCTTCCGCGGCCGATGGGTTGGATCTCAAGGCTTTGGGCGAGGTGGTTGGAAATGTTTCCTCGGCCGAAGAGCTGGAGCGTGAAATCAACAAGCCCAACGGTATCAACAATATGGATCTCAATGACGATGGTCAGGTGGACTTCATTTCCGTGACCGAGTACGGCAATGAGCAGGGCGAGCACGGATTTTCCCTGACCACGGAGCCCGCCAAGGGCGAAGTTCAAGAAGTGGCCAATATCGAGATCATCAAAGAGCAGGAGCAGGCCCGGGTTCAGGTCCGCGGCAACCAGCAGATCTATGGTTCGGGCCACAACTACGGCATGGTTTACGGGCTTGGCGGATTCCTGTTGGCCAGCTATCTGTTCCGTCCGCATCCCTACTACATGCCGCCCTACGGATACGGAAGCTATCCCGGTTATTACAGCACCTATTCCACGGTGCCTCACCGTTCCTACCGCGGTCGGGTCGGCGGCATGGGGTCCTCGGCGTCGAGGATGCCCGCGGGCAGCTTGAAGAGCACCTCGCTCAACAACCCCAACCAGGGCAAGGTCGCCCAGACCGGTATCAAGAAATCTCTGGCCAACCCCACCGCCTCGCAGAAATCCTTTTACACCCGCAATGCCTCGAAGTCCGTGGGCAAGGGTGGTTTCGGTCGAAGCGGCAACACGGTTCGGGGAAAAAGCTCCAGCCGCAGCTTCGGCAGCAGGGGCAAATAATCGTGATTGCCAAAACAAGGAGCATGGCATGCAGGAAATGATTGATGGCTTTATTAATTTAGAAGATGCGTATTATTTCATCAGCTTCGAGGCGATCGCATTTTTGGCCGAAGCGTTGGTGCTGCTGTGGATCGGCAAAAAGATCAACGATCTCACCACCCGTTACAGCGTAGACCATGAGCTGACCAAGGCGGACAACAAAGCGCTGGCCATTTCCTACACGGGTTACCTGGTGGCGCAGGCGATTATCGTCTACGGCGTGATGCTCGGCCCCTCGGCGGATTTGGTTACCGATCTGATTGGCGTCGGGGTTTGGAGCCTGGTGGGCATCATTTTGCTCAATCTGTCCCGGGTCATTAACGACAAGCTCATCCTGCGCAAATTTTCCAATCAAAAGGAAATCATCGAGGATCGCAACGCGGGCGTGGGCGCGGTTCAGGCGGGCGGTTACATCGGAACGGCCATGTTGGTGCAGGCCATCGTTTCCGGCGATCAGCCGGACTGGGTCGCCAGCGTCACCGGAGTGGTGGTTTTCTTTATCATCGGCCAAATCAGCTTTATCCTGTTCAGCCTGATCTACGCCAAGGTCATGCGTTACGATCTGCATGACGAAATGGAGCGCGACAACGTGGCCGCGGGAATCAGCTTTGGCCTGACCCTGGTGGCGGTAGGCGTCATCCTTTCCAACAGCGTGAGCCGCAGCATGTCGATTCCAGCCTTTTTTGCCTGGTTCCTCAACGGCATGGTGTTGATCCTGTTGACCCGGCTTCTCATCGACAAGCTCATATTGCCGGGCCATAAGCTGGACGATGAGATTGTCAAGGATCGAAACTGGGGCGTGGCTTTGGTCGAGGGCGGCAGCGCCGTCATGGTCGCCTATCTTTTGAACGCCTCCTTTGCTTGATTTTCAGGAACCCTCTTTAAAAATTCGTCCATACGTCAGGGGACAAACGGCAATTTTTTTTCGCTGATCCCGCCGGAGAACCGTATATAGGATATCCATGTCCATGGGTAAACTTTGCCAGGAGGTTGGGCCATGACAACTTACGCGGTTTCCGAAGAAGAGAAAAAACAGTTTGCGGCCGGCTATATGCTCGAAAAAATGATCAACTCGGGTCAGACCTTCTCCATCTTGCTGGAAGGCAATGACAAGGATTTGGAGCCGGTTCTCGAATACATGATGATGAAGGATTACATCAAGATCGAGGAGCATCGTTATGTGCCCGCGAACAAGGGACGCGAGGTACTGAAGAGCTTCATGGGCCGCTACACGGACTTTCTCAGAAACTTCGACGTGTACTGCGCCGTGGACCTCGAAAGCGGCAATTTCGCCTTTGAGGAGTGGTTTGAGTACGAGGACGAGGACGCCTGGGAGGAATACCTCGACGACGAGCGTTGGGAAGATCTTCGGGTGGCGGTTGCCGAGTTCAGAAAGATCAATCCCGTGGAAATCGTCTTCATGAGCTTTCTCAATGAAAGTCGTTTCGGCGCCGATGATGAGGGCTGGCAATTCGACCTGTTGCTGGGCAGCATTTGGGACGAGATCCTGGAGATCTGCAATGCCGCGTTGAAGGTGGAAGATCTGGGGTATTCCGACGACGATGGCAACGCGATCAGTGGCGAGGACGTGATCATGGATGTCTTGCGCCAGGGAGCCGAACTCAACCTTTGGATCAAAGAAGAAGAAGCCAAGTTGGCGGAGGAAGGCGGCGGCGACGAGGACCCGGGCTTTCCCGGGCGGGTGGATGTGGAGGACATCGATGACGAGGTCTACCGCGGCTACTGCGATCCGCACTACGTCAACCCGGTTTGGCGCCGCCGCTGGCACTGATTCGGAACGCGGGAGGAACAACCAAATCCAATGTTGATTTTCATAAAAATCATGCGCGGGCTGGGACGCCTGTACAATCAGGGTTTGGTGACCGTCCTGTTATGGTCGCTGATACTCAACCTGCTATTCGGCGTGGCCTTTTTCTTTGCCGAACGAGATGTACAGGAAGGGCTGACCCTCATCGACTCGATTTGGTGGTCGATGGTTACCATGACCACCGTC
>JBGTRP010000749.1:0-3936 GCA_041940685.1 Acanthopleuribacteraceae bacterium | reverse complement strand
CGCCAGATCACGCGGAGGAGTACATTTCTGCCATGTTGAAGACAACCCTTGCAGACCGCGAAGAGACAGTTTCTGGAAGTGCGGAACGCCCTTCGGTTCGGTGGGCGCTCGCCAGCCTTTCGCTATCCATGTTGCTTTCCTCGCTCGGCACCAGTATCGCCAATCGCAACCATCGCGATACGGAGAACCTGGTTGGTTTTTTTGTCAACCAATTGGCGCTGCGCACCGATGCAAGCGGCAATCCCGGCTTCAGGGAGTTTTTGCAAAGAGTCCGCACCACGACCCTTACGGCGTATCGCTACCAAGATCTGCCCTTTGACACCTTATTGCACCAGTTGAGAATGACCGATGCAGCCCCTCGGCCTGACTTTCTACAGGTAAAGCTCATTCTCCAGAATGCGCCCGAGGAGCAGTGCCTGTTGCCCGGTTTGGAGCTTCACATGGAGGAAAGCGCCCAAGAAACGGCAAAATTCGATCTTTTGTTGGATATGGAGGATGACGGCAGCCAAATCAAGGGATGCCTGCATTACGACAGGACTCTCTTTCAGGAGGAAACCATCGCAACGATGGTCAATCACCTCAAAGGCCTGTATGCCGACATTGCCGACAACCCCGATGCGACCATCCAAGCATTGGGCCAGCCGGCGGCTCAAGCCCGTGCGGAGCGAAACCAGCTACGTTTGGAGCGTTTGGAGCGCATCAACCTCGGAAAGCTGAAGACCGCGCGGCGCCGGATTCCCGTCCAACGGACCACGGCCCATCATAAGCTCAAGCGATAAGTGAATCGCGCGGTTGCCAGCACTTTCATCCGCGCCCCGGGAAAAAAATGGACACATCGATTGAAAACGGCTTTCGCCTATCACCACAGCAGACTCGCCTTTGGGAGTTACAAATGGGCATGCATGCCCAGCCGGCTATGGCGAGGGCGGCGATCCGGATTCAGGGGCCCCTGGATATTGAAAGATTACAGAGATCCCTGGCCGCCCTGGCGGCCCGTCATGAAATTCTGCGCACCAGCCTGGATCGCTTTCCCGGCTTGGAGCTCCCGTTGCAGGTAATCGGACCGAATTATTCGCCTCCTCTCACGCCCTTTAACCCACGGATCGGGTCGAATTCAGGCACGGTTTTCAGGTTCCTTCCTGACGAGGGGGGGCCGTCGCAAAAGTTGTGCCCCCTTCGCGCCTTCCTCTCCGATGAAAAGGAAGGTTCGCGCACCCTTGCGATCGAGCTGCCTTCCGTTTGCTGTGACGAGTGGGGCCTCTACAACCTGTTTGAGGAACTGACCAACCTGTATTTCGTACCGCATCCACCAGATCCGCCAGAGGAAGCCATGCAGTACGCGGATCTCGCGGAATGGATGCACGACCTGTTGGAATCAGAAGAAACCGAGGAAGGCAGTCTCTTCTGGCGCGTCCAAAACATCGATCAAAACGCAAATACCCGCCTGCCGTTCGCGCCATCCAAGGCCATGGCCGCAAAGGGTCTCCCATTCGCCGAGATTTTTCTCGACCCAGCCATCCTCGATCGGGTACAAGAGGCAACCGGTCCGGCGCCGCGCGCGGTCGGAGATTTTATGCTCGCCGCTTGGATCGTCTTGCTCTCGCGCCTCACCGGAAGGACAGAGGGCGTGGTCGGAGTCGGCGTGAGCGGACGCCAACAAGCCGAATTGGCCGACTTGCCCGGTTACTTCGAAAAATTTCCACCCCTTTGCTGGACCGCGGATGAGGATCGATCCTTCCGCGACTTCTGCCAGGATATCGAGGAGGCCCGTTCCCGGGTAGAAACCTGGCAGGACTATTTTTCCTGGGAGCACATGCCCCACGACCACCCATCAGAGAATCGAAAACATGACTGTCCCACTCTTGCTTTTGGTTTCGACTGCCTCGCCCACCCGCCTGCCAAGACAGGATCGGCCACGAGCTTTACGCTTTTACAATGCGAGGCGGAGGGGGAGGTTTTTCAGATCCGGTTACGCATACGGACCCATCATGAAACCGGAGGCAAGGCAAGCTTGGTTTTCAACACCCACGAGCTCACGCGGGAATCGGCCGAGCTCCTCGCCAGGCAGCTCGAAACGCTGGTTGGCGACGCCCTTGCCAACCCGCGGAAACCGCTCGCCGCCCTGGAGACTCTCGGCTCCGACGAGCGAGTTCTGGTTCTAGAACGGTTTCCAACGGGCCGAAGCGCCAGGGGCCCGGAGCACCTCGCCCAACGGGATTTCGAAGCATGGGCGGAGAAGGCGGGCCAGCGCGTGGCGCTGATTGGGTGGGCCGGCGGCATGCACCACACCTACGCGGCCCTGGATGCCCGCGCCAACCAGTGGGCCCATCTGCTGCGGGAAAAGGGCGCGAGGCCGGACAGTTTCATTGCCTTATTTTTCAAACCTTCGCCGGATCTGGTAACGGCCATACTGGCAACCTGGAAGGCGGGCGCCGCATACCTTCCGTTGAACCCCGGCGATCCTGCAGAACGGATCCGCCATATCCTGAAGGACGCGGACGTTCGCTTCATCCTGACGAACGCGGAATCTCTGCCCGCTCTGGACGTTTCCAAGGTGACGATCCTCTCCATGGATTCCAGCCAGGCTATCGCCGGCAAACCCCAAACCTCGCCCGCCGGCGCGCTTCTTCCCGACCATTTGGCCTACGCCATCTACACCTCCGGGTCGACCGGCCGGCCCAAGGGTTGTCTGATCACCCACCGCAATGTAGCCCATTACCTGAGCTGGTTGAAGCGCGAGGCGCTGCAACAGGGCTCGGCCCATTTCCCCCTATTCACCTCGCCCAGCTTTGATTTCACGGTTACCGGACTCCATGGCGCGCTCGCCTCCGGCGGCAGTCTCACCCTATTCGATACCCGCGAAGGTGTGGAGGCGGCTTTGGCAGCCTGCTTCGGCTCGCGGACGCCGGTGACCGCCATCAAGCTCACGCCCTCGCATATTTCGATTCTGGAGCATTTGGAGACCGGGAAAAGCCGGCTCCGACTGGCGCTCAGCGGCGGCGAGGAGCTTACGGCTTATCATTGCTCGGTTCTGCGGAAAGCCTGCCCCGATTCGGTTCTCATCAACCACTACGGACCGACCGAGGCCACGGTCGGCTGTATCGCGGGAAGGGTGGCCGAAGAAGAGGGGCCCTCCATTCCGCTGGGCCGGCCCATCACGGGCATGGAAGCCTTCATCCTCGGCCGCCGGGGACAACCGCTTTCCATCGGCATCCGCGGGGAGCTGTTTCTCGCCGGTCAAGGGTTGGCGCGGGGCTACCATTGCGACCCTGCCCAAAGCGCGGAGCGATTCCTTCCTCATCCCTTCGCAATCGGCCGCCGCCTTTACCGCACCGGAGATACGGCGCGTTGGACGCCTGATGGGCGCGTTCAATTTCTGGGCCGCATGGATTTTCAGCTCAAAATTCGCGGCTACCGCGTGGAGCCGCGCGAGATCGAGGCGATCCTGAGCCGCTGTCCCAAGGTGGATCGGTGCGTGATCACGCCGTTCCAGGGGCGGGGCCACGCGCGGTTGACGGCTTATGCCCGCGGGCGGGGTCGGGAGCGGCCGGAAGAAGCCGAGATGCGCGCCTTTCTTGCCGAGCGCCTTCCCGATTACATGCTGCCCTCGACATTTATCGTGTTGGACGAGTTCCCCTTAACGCCCCATGGCAAGATCGACCGGGCCGCGTTGCCGCGACCCAAGGGCGCCCAAGCGCCCACGGGCGAATATACCGCGCCGAGGAATGCGGTAGAGAAGCGGCTGGCCCGCATCTGGCAAGAAACCCTCGGAATCGAGCGCGTGGGCATACACGACAACTTTTTTGAATTAGGTGGCCACTCGCTGTTGGCAACCCAGGTTATTTCAACTACCAATAGGCGTAAGAATAGCCAGTTTATAGGCCATACGAGTCCCCAAACAATCGCATCTACTGAACGGCCGAACCGCTCCGGGTG
>JBGTRP010000748.1:0-3946 GCA_041940685.1 Acanthopleuribacteraceae bacterium | reverse complement strand
CTTCACGACCCGCCGGGATGCCGCCCAACGCGAACAACTTGCTCGTCAACTCACCGAGAAGGTAGAAGGCGTTGAGGCGCGGGCGCGTTTCATGGATCTGTCGCCCAAGCACGATATCCGTACGGAGTTGGAGTTGCTGCAAACACAATTGACCGACCTTGAGAGCATCATGGGCCGGTTTGGCCCCTCCGCGCTCGGACCTGGTAACTATGCCCTGGGTCGAGGTCATTTTGCACTCGGCGATTACGACACCGCCCGAATCCATTTGGAGCGCGCCTGGCGGGAAGGTTACCACCAGCCACGAGTGGCCTATACGCTTGGGCTGGTTTACGGTGAGCTCTATCGCAGGAATTTGGCGCAGGCGGATAACATTGGCCAAACCGAGTTGCGCGAGGCTCGAAAGCGGGAGCTCGCGACGCGCTTTCGAGGCCCGGCCCTCACTTGGCTGCGCCGGGGGAAAGCCGCGGAGGTTCCATTTCCCCAGGAGTACGGTCAGGCCTTGCTGGCCTTTGTGGAGGAAAGGCTCCACGATGCCCAGGGTCTACTGGAACGCATCGATAGCTCCCATTCCTGGTTTTACGAGTTGCCCAAGTTGGAGGGCGATATTCATCTTGCTCTCGCCAATGCGGCTCGCCACCGGGGCGACCGGCCAACGGCATCTCTGGCTTTTGAACGGGGACTGAAGGCCTACCAACGAGCCATCGAAATCGGTGAAAGCGTACCGGAGAATTACCTGGCCCTTGCCAAGCTCCATCAAAGCCGTCTGATCATGGAAATTTACGGCAGAGCCGAGGTGCGCGGGCATTTCGAGGACGGCAACCAAGCACTTCAAAGCGCGCTCTCGGTCCATCCCGAACACTATGAAAGTCTCCTACTTCGCGCGTCATTGCATTGGCGATTGGCCGAGTTCGAGGGTCATGGGGGAAAGGATACAAGCACAATACTGGAGACGGCGTTGGCATCCGCCCGGGCCGCGGTGGCCTTGCGTCCCGAAGTTGGCGTGGGCTGGGCAGAATTGGCGCGGGTTTACCGGCGCCAGGCGCGGGCCATGCTGGACCGGGGCGCGGACCCCGCCGAATTGCTGGACCTGGCAATCGATGCATTTGCAAAGGTTCCCGAGCGGGAAAGAGATTACATTTACTATATCGACCTGGGCAACATCCTCAAAGACAAGGCCGATCTCAAGCTACGCCGGGAGGGAGACTCCGGGCATTTTCGAGACGAATCCATCGCGGCCTACCAAAGCGCCGCGAACCTGGATGCCGATATTTCCGATGCATTTATCAATATGGGCGTCGCCTATTATCAAAAGGGCCGCTGGCAGGGAGAACCGGAACCCAGAAAAATGTTCCTGCTGGGAATTGAGAACCTAAGAAGGGCTTTGGCGCTGAACCCCGAGCATGTACCCGCGCTCTATACGCTTGGCCAAATCCATCGTTCACTTGCCAAGCACACCCGTCGGCTGAGTCAGAATCCGGAAGAAGAGTTGGTAAAGGCCCTGCTCTGTTTTGAAAAAGCCGGCAGCATCAATCGCCAAAGCCCCAGAATCCCCGGTGAGATTGGTCTTGTCTTCCGAGACTTGGCGCGCACCTGCTGGGAACGTGGAGAAGACCCACGTGGAGAGCTGGGGCTCGCCTTGGAAGCCCTCGAAAGAGGGGTTTCGCTGGCGCCCCAATTTGGCCCGCTGCACCATGCCATTGGAGAAACCCACCGCCTGGAAGCGATATTCCTGGCCGGCAAGGGGCTCGATCCCGGACAAGCGGTGCATCTGGCAGAGCGGGCATTTCACAAGGCGGCGGAGCTCAAACCTTCCGAGGCCCATCCGACCATGCTAGCCGCAACCTACCTAACCCTAGCGGAACACCAATTGGATTCGGGGAAAGATGCCAGCCTCAGCATGGATCTCGCGCGTATCGCCCTTGAGCAAGCCTATCGATTGAACCCCAAATATTATTCCTATTGGCTCAATCAGGCCAGATTCCATCGTCTCCATGGCCAAATCGGCAATCAAAAAAAGCACTCCTCCTTTACCGATTTCGGGCAAGCCGCTCTCGGGCTCGCCAAGGCTCGAGAGGTAGCGCCCATGGAAGGCGCGATTTTCTTGGAAGAGGCGCGTTGGGGATATGAATTCGCTTCCCGGTTGATCGGCCAAGGATATGCCGCGCTGGATGTCCTGGAAATGGCCCTCAACTCTCTCGGGGCGGCGGTGGGTACCGGCATGCAGCCCATGGAAGCACGGACGCTCCGAGAACGCATCCTCGATTTGTGCTCAATGCGGGCCATCAAGATTGAGAGAAGCACGGTCCTCTGGAGAGGCGTCCGAGCCGAGAGTCCCGAAGAAGAGGAGCATCACCGATCAACGGTCCCGAAGGCAAGAAACCACCTCAAAAATTAGCTTAGTGGCCATCCAGAATCAGATTGAAACTCGCGCAAAGCCGCCAAGAAAAAGAGACCTTAAGTCACCGCAATAAAACAGAGGCTAAAAAATCCGTCTTTTGCGCCTTGGCCCCTTGAGTGAGATTTAGTTTCATTTCTGGGTGCCCCTAGCTCAGGTGCCACTTACTTCCCAGGTACCCATGTCCTCTTCTTTCTGGCCTTGGGCGCTGACGATTGTGGCCGAGACCCTAGCGTTCAGGATACCGCCCGACGGGGGAGTTACAAGGATCACCTGATTGGTTCGCGCCGAGAGTATAACGGTTTGAACGGGCAGGCCATTCTCTATAAAAATCGGCGCGCTCGCACTGAGGGTAAGGGTTGTAACATCGTCGGACAGGTCCACCGTCAAGGGCTCACTTACCAATTCATGTTGAAATGTTGTACTAATGGCCGATCTAGAAAAACGATAACCGGCAAGCATGCTTTCCTCCTTTTACATATGAGCCCCGGGGTGGCGAATCTACCAGGGCAATTTGTCGGCAAGGTAAATTTTCTGAATGAGGGAAATATATTTCATATCCTAGCCAACAAGACCCCAGGGGTCAAAGCATATGCACCCGGAGCCAGGGCGGACAGGGCCGCGAAATGGTCCCCGGTTTGCGGTTGACCCGCCGTTTGTTATCATTCTAAAGAATTGGCGATAGAGAGGTTTGCAATGAAGAACGCCATTTTTCCGTTGGCCTGTTTCTTTTTTTTCATGAACGCGCTTCTTTGTCCTGTACGGGCCAATGAGGGCGCCCCGGGAGAGACGCCGCTCCGGACCGAGGCCAGCGCGGAAACCTGGGAACGGGAGTTGGGAAAGCGAATCCCCGAGCTGATGGAAAAGGCCGGTATTCCGGGTTTGTCCCTAGCCATTGTCCAAGAGGGCGTAATCGTGTGGAGCGGCGAATTTGGCGTCCGCGACAGCAAGACCAAGGAACCCGTGAGCGCGGATACGGTTTTTCAAGCCGCTTCCCTGAGCAAGCCAGTCTTCGCCTATTGCATCATGAAGCTGGTCGAGGAGAAACAGATCAAGCTCGATACGCCCCTGGCCGAATACCTTCCCTATGCGGACATAAAGGACGATCCGCGCGCCGCTCTCATCACCGCGCGCATGGCGCTCAGCCATGTCACGGGTTTTCCCAATTGGCGGCCCAGGGACGGTGAGCTCAAGATCTATTTCCAACCAGGGGAAAGATTCAGTTACTCGGGTGAGGGATATGTCTACCTGCAAAAGACGGTGGAAAAAATTACGGGCCAGAGCCTGAACGAATTGGCCCGGATGTATGTATTCAAGCCGCTGGAGATGCGCGACAGCGCCTTTGTCTGGCAGGAAGACTACACGGGCCGGGTGGCCACGGGTCACAACGGCCTTGGAGAACCCGTATCGCGGGAACCCATGACCGAGGCCAACGCGGCCGCCAGCCTCTACACCACGGCGCGCGATTACGCCAAATTCCTGAGCGCGACGCTACGCGGCGAGGGTCTCGATGCACGAGGTTTCCGCCAACTGACACGGCCCATCATCGCC
>JBGTRP010000747.1:0-3963 GCA_041940685.1 Acanthopleuribacteraceae bacterium | reverse complement strand
AAGGGCTTGGGGGTCAGGTTCAGATTGATGCCGCCCACCAGTGCCAAATCACACTCATTGGCCAAAAGGCTTAGCCGGGCATAGTGCAGCGCCACCAACGAGGAAGAGCAAGCCGTATCGAGGGCCAACGCGGGTCCATTCAGGTTCAGCACATGGGAAATTCGACCAGCGGCCAGGTTGCGCAAATTGTTGGCGACCAGGGAGGCGTGCGCGGCCCGATCTTCCAAGAGCGCCACGGTGGCGAAGGCCTCATAGTCGCTTTGGGAAACCCCAATGAACACCCCGATCCTCAACCCTCTCCGCTTGGCCTCGTCATAGCCGGCTTGCTCCAGCGTTTGATAGGCCAACTCGAGCAGAATGCGATGCTGGGGGTCCATCGCCGCGGCTTCATCGCCGCCAATGTGAAAGAAATCGGCGTCAAAACCCCGCACATCGGAGAGGAATCCGCCCCATTTCGAATACGTCTTGCCCGGCAGGCCGGGCGTCGGATGGTAGTAGGCGGATGGCGCCCATCGATCCGCGGGAATCTCGGATATAAAATTTTGGGCCGTGCATAGGTTCTGCCAGTATTCGTTCGGGCTGTCGGCCCCTGGAAAGCGGCAGGCCATTGCGACAATCGCGAGTTGAGAAGTCCCTTGGCGAGACATTGGCCACCCCACTTCCCATGCACAACCATGTTCGCAAATTTTCTATTCGCCATTTTACACAAAAGCAAGGGCAAGGCCAAAATGAGCGCGGCAGGAGACATTCCCCGTTTCCGGCTTCCAATCTTGCCAGGGAAAGGTTCAGTTGATGCCGAACGCTTCGCGGGTTTGGCAAAACCTCAGCGCAAACCATGCTCCTTGAGCTTGTACATCAGCGTTCGTTTGGAAATGCCAAGATGGCGCGCCAGGTCATGCCGGGAATGAGGATGTAGCCGTAACGCGCGGCGCAAAAGCAGAGCTTCCAGTTGTTTGAGATCCTCCTTGAGGCTGCCCCGGTCCGGCAGCGCCTCCAAACGGGACGGCGCCTCCATGGACCTCATTTCGGCGAAGGGCACCCCGCGAATCAGGGCCCCCTGAATGAGGTTCCGTAGGCCGTGCAGATTCCCCGAGATTCTTGAGCGCTGCAAAACTGCCAATTCATCGTCGGAGGGCGCGGGCTTCTCCAAATCCAGCTCGGAGTACACCGATTCCGCCAACCTCGTGGCCAGCATCATGAAATCCCGCGGCCGTTCCCCGAGAGAGGGCAAGAAAAGCTCTGCGGAGGATATGCGAAAGTAAAAATCCGACCGCAACCGCCCTTCGCGCCGCAGGTCGTTCAAGGGTTCCCGCGACGTGAGAATTAAACCGCCTAAAAAAGATTTTTCGGCCAAGCCGCCCACGGGGCGGTAGCTCCTGGTTTGCAGAAAACGCAACATTTTGGCCTGGTTGGGAGGAGACAATTCTTCCAGGCCCTCCAGGCAAAGGGTTCCCTCGCCCACGCCCCCCACCAGGCCCGCAAAGTCCCGCGTGGCGCCGCTGAATGCGCCCTTCACATGACCGAATAGCTGACTTTCGAAACGGCCCTCCACGAGCGCCGCGGCATCCTGGGCAAGAAAAGGGCCGGGGCCGCGAGAACTCCAGCCGTGCATTTGCCGCGCCAGGAAGCTCTTGCCCGCGCCCGAGGCCCCGGAAATGGCGAGCAACCCGATCTTTTCGAAATTTTCCAGCGCCTGTTGGACCGCGTGGTTCAGTTGTGGGTGATGGCTGTATAACAAGTCCATGAAGACAGATTGTAGCGCCCGACACTGTGCCGGCGCCATTCTATTCCGCAACGCGGAAACTCAGCGGCTCCCTGGGTCCGGGTTCGCGGCCTCAATCCGGCAGGGTGATCGGCTGATTGGGATAGATGCGGTCGCGCCTGCTCATTTGGTTCACCTTCAATAGCGAGTTGAGACCAACCCCGTGTTTCTTGGCGATCTTGGCCAGGGTATCGCCCTTTTTCACGTAATAAATGCGGCCGGAGGCCGTGGTCGCCCGAGGCCGGATTTTTAAAAGTTGCCCCTGCTGCAGGCGGTCGGAGGTCAGTTGGTTCCAAGCTTTGATTTGCGCAATCGTGGTGCGGTAGCGTTTGGCGATCTTCCACAGGCTGTCGCCTCGAACCACGCGATGCACATAACTTCCGGTGCCCGAGGCGGCGACCGGCACGGTGCCGGCGCCGGGAATTTTAAGCCGCTGGCCAGGCCAAATGCGATTGCGGTTGCGCAGGTTGTTGGCGCTGACAATACGGGAGGTGGAGGTCCGGTAGCGGGCCGCGATGGTGGAAAGCGTTTCACCTCGGCGCACCACATGCACCGAAAAGGAATCGACCGGCAATTGCCATTTGGCCACGGAAGCAATCCCGCCGGCCACTTTTTCCAGGCTGCCCACGGGCACCTTGAGGGTGTACTTGGTTTCCGGCGTAACCTTGTAACGCAGCTCCGGATTGAGGGCCACAAAGCTGCCTTTTCCGGTGCCCGCGAGTTGCTCGAGATCGGCGAGGCGCATGGATTTGGAAATTTCCAGGGTTTCGTAATCGCGGCTCGGCTCCACTTCTGGCAATTCGATTCCGTATTTGGCGGGGTCTTCCAAAATCGCAAGGGTCGCGAGGAAGCGCGGCACGTAACGCGCGGTTTCCCGCGGCAGGCGCTGGTAGAGATCCCAGAAGTGATCCAGGTAGTTGAGCTTTTGCGATTTGATCACGCGTAGGACGCGCGCCTCTCCGCAGTTGTAGGCGGCCAGCGCAGTCATCCAGTCGCCGAACAGGCCGTGCAGGTCCAGCAGGTACTGGATGGCCGCTCGCGTCGCTTTTTCCGGGTCCATGCGTTCGTCGACGAATCGGTCGCGGCTCAAACCGTAACGGTAACCGGTCGAGGAGATGAACTGCCACATACCCAGCGCGCGGGCGCGGAGTGAAATAGCGCGGTCTGGTGTGGTCCAGAAGATCACCATGGCGGCAAAGGCACCTGACGAGGCCATGACGATCCCCATGAACTGCAGCATCGGATCGCCGCTGGTGCGGACGACGACGTGGCCGCCGCTCCGCGGCTGCTGATTCCAGGCGACGTAGAGCTGCGGCTCGGAGCCGATCACGACGAGCGAGTTGTCGAGCACGGTGCGGCCGCCGTTGGTCCACCACACGATGTGATGGATCCGACATGCCGTGAACGGCACTTCACAGTGCGGGTGCGCGCAGGTGGAGTACATCGCCGCGAGCATGCGGCGTTGGGCCCGGTTGGCGGTGCGCTGCTCGGCACACAGCCGATCCACGGTCCCGTCGGGGTTCACGATCACCGCTTGGATGACCGCCTCGCAACAGGCACGTTGTGCGGTCGCCACCGGCACCGAGAGTCTGGACAGCCGGTCGCGTGCGGTCGAGAGGGCCTCGGAAGACCTGGCCTCGACCAAGAGTTTCGTGTCCAACGATCTCGAAGCGGCGCTTCGCATGGGTGAGGATTCGCGCCTCGCTGCGGTCATCGGAGCGCTGAACAGGGATCGAGATGTGTCGCTGGCGATGCTCGTGGCGCCGGCGATCTTCCAGATGCTCGACGACCCCGAGTCGGGAGGCGAGGAGGCCCGCGCCGCCCAGCAGCGCACGCTGACCATCGCGATGAGGCGCAAGGGCGACGCGATCGAGGACAAGAACATCGTCAAGCTGCTGGAGGCGCGCATCGACGAGCGGAACGGCCAGAAGCGCATCATCGACCGGCAGCTCGTGGCTCTTCGACGCCGCGGCGATGCGCTGAACGCTGGCGTCGAAGTCGTCATGACCCGCCGCCAGGTCGGGCAACATCTCGACTAGCCGCTCGCGCAACGAGCTCGCCACATCTTCGTCGTACCACAACGTGGAGGTGCGCCGTGCTACGTTGAGCTCGATGGCGGGCTGCCCAGATCCGTCAGTTCTGGAGGCATTCGCCGCCGGCAGCCTGCAGGCCGATGCCCGGGCCACGCTCGAGCTCCACCT
>JBGTRP010000746.1:0-3971 GCA_041940685.1 Acanthopleuribacteraceae bacterium | reverse complement strand
CTTGGGGGGAAACTTCCGGCTGTACGAGTTGGACGACGATCCCTCCATGAAGGATTCCACGGCCGCCTTCTTCGCCCGGCGCAACTTCGCGGTCTACGGCTATTCGCCGCGCGCCACCCAAATCCCCGCGGGCGCCTGCGAATCGGGCCAACTGGACTGTACGCCCATTCAAGACTGGAACCTTCAATCCTTTCTCGACGACCTGGCCTTTATCCGCTCCCGCATCGGCGAGGAACATCCCGGCAAGAAGGTGGTGATGGGCGGCTTGTCGCTGGGCGCCATCAACACCATCGCCATGATCAACCAATATCCCGATGATTTCGATGGCGCCATCATCTGGGAAGGCATGCTGGCCAGCGACGACCCCGCGGTGTTGAACCTGAACATGGGCTACTGCGCATTCATGGAAAATGAGCTGGCAGAGGGCCGTTTCGTGGATGGCCAATCCCTGACGTTTTTCAAACAGGTTGCCGCGCTGGGCGGCGGCGATCCCGATGGGATCAGCCCGATTGCACCACTTCTCGGACTACCGCCGCAAACCACCAACCGCCAACTCTTCCTGTTTACCTTGACCGAAGAGGCGCCCGGGCCCGCCACCCTGCCGGTGCCCAACTACGTACTGGTGATCGGGGATTGGCAGAGCGAAACCCTGGCCTTCATCGACGAGGCGCGCATTCTTCAGGACGTGAGCAATTTCAGCAACTACGTGCCCAACCCGGTGGTGCGCGATATCAGTTGTTCCCTGGCTGGATTGGAGACGGCCTATATCTCGAATTTATCGCAATATTCCGGCAAGGTGCTGGCGATCGGCGGCGGCCGCGGTTTTGGCCCCTTCATGCAAGACAATCTGGATCTGCTCACCTCCGCGGATGTGGAATTCCTGCTCACCGAGCCGTTCGGCCATGTGGAGCACATCTTTCTGCCCACGCCCTTCCACCGCCTCTTCGTGGAACTCCCCATCCTGCGATGGCTCAACCGCGAGGTGCTTCGCTGAGGGGTTGCAAACCCGTTGCGCGAGGCCTTGCAAGCCGGGTCGTTCAAATGGTGAGGTTTCGCCCGCGAGCGGCCATCGGGTTTATGACGGAATCCGATCGCGCATCGACTGCAAAAATTTTTTGAGCAACAAGGTGGTGACCTGATAGATCCCAACCGCCAGAATCAGGGAGACCGGTACAATCCAAAAACCCAGCAGGTCCAAGGCTTTTTGCGCGACCTGTTCATTTACAAAACCGTAGTAGAGCAGTGGAGGGTCCCGGGAAAACCAAAACCCCACCCGATCGGGGAAAAGAAATTTCAGCACGACCAGGGAGAGGATGGATAAGGCCAGGGTGTAAAGCCCCAGGAAAATCAGGGAGCCCGTGAAGGCAAAGACCCCCTTGTGAAACAGGCGCAAGGCCTGGGTCATCATGCGCAAGCCGCTGTTGCTGACGAGGGCGCTGGAGATGAGGTAATCCTGCAGGAACCGCCGCGCGTAGTCTTCGGGCTGGCCGAAATCCTTGACTAGCGCGGCCGCGTCCCAATCCGGATTCTCGGCCTGGCGTTCCTTGAGGTGCCCCTCAATTTCCCGTACAAGGTCTTCCCGCTCCTCCTTGGGCAGGGACTTGAGCGCCCAGCGGAAGCGCTGAACGAATCGCGAAATCTCATTTTGGGCCGGCTTCATGCTTCGCCTCCTCCATGAGGGCCGTCAGATCGCTGGCAAAAAGGCGCCATGCTTGCCGCATCTCCCCGAAAAAGGTCCGACCATCGTCGGTGATGCGGTAATACTTGCGCGGATGGACGGCATCCTCGTCATGCCGCCATGTAGAGCGGATTTTTCCCGCGCGTTGCAACCGGTTCAGCAAGGGATAGAGCGTCCCGTCTGAGATTTCCAGGCCTGGAAAACGCTGCAGGATTTTGGTGATTTCCAGGCCGTAGCGCTCCTCGGAAAGAAGCAAGGCCAGCACCGCCATTTCCGCGGCGCCCTTTCTCAACTGGGATTTCCAGCGCTCCAAATGCATCGAATTGTTTGAGAACTCCTAAAATTCATCTGCCGAACCGCTTGAGGATCCAATCCTCGATCAACCTCAATGTCGCGGGATCAAAGCTGACCTCGATGGCGCCGTACTCGGTGGGCAACCCCGATTTCGCGGGTTGGAAAAGGTGATTCAAATCCGGCAATTCCTTGATGGTAACATCCTTATTGCCCGCCTCTCTCAAGGCTTTTTCGATTTCCGGCAGGTTTTGCCTCGGATCCACCTGCAAATCGAGCCCACCGTTCAGAACCAGGATCGGAACCTGGATGCGGCGCAGGCTTTCACGGGGATCTACATCCAAAAAGAAACGAAACCATGGAGAGGTCAAGAAATCCAAACCGCCCTCGGGTACTTGAGCGGGATCGGCGGGACCTCCGGACAACGCGGCCCGCTCGGCAAGCAACCGGCGCAGCCCTTGCCTGGTGTCCTCCGCCGGCTTTTCCTCCCGCAGCAAAGCGATGATTTTTTTCTGTAGATCATTGGCTTTTTGAAGGGCCTCGCCCTGAAGCCCGGAAGCCGCGTTGATGAGCTCGGTTTGATGTTGCAGGATTTCATGGCCGGGCACGCCCAATCCTGCCAACATCACCACGAAGGCAATTTCAGAGGATTGTGCGGCCGCGAGGGGCGCAACCAAGCCACCCTCGCTGTGACCCATCACGCCAATCGCCCTTGAATTGATCCGTGGATGTTGGTTCAGCGTGGAAACGCCGGCCAACACATCGCGGGCAAAGTCCGCGCTCGTTTCGCTGAAAACATCTCCGCTGGACCCGCCCACGCCCCGGTCGTCGTAGCGCAATACCGCAATTCCCGCACGGGTCCACCGATCCGCCATCACCCAGAAGGGTTTGTGGTCGAAAAGCCCGTGGTCCCGATCCTGTGGACCGCTCCCGCTGATGAGAATGACGGCCGGGAACGGCCCCTCGCCCCGCGGCAGGGTGAGCGTTCCGGCCAGGGTAATTGGGCCGTTTTGGAATTGAAGTTCTTCCACGTCATAAGGAAATGGGGCTTGGGGCGTCTGGGGCCTGGCGTTGTGAGGACCGGCCATCCGATGAAAGACCAGCGGATAGGCTTCTTCACCCATTTTCATGACGCCATCGATGCGGTCGCCGTCAACGGCCCCGTCAAATCCGGGTGAGCCGGGAAGACCTTTCCATGCGAAAGAAATCCGCCCTTCCTCCCGGCGAATCTCGCTCAGAGGAAAATCCGTCACCTGGTGGGAGGATAAATCCGCGCTTCCCGACCAGCCGCGCTTGCCGCCGGTTAGATGAACGGTAACGACCACATCCCCCTGAGGCAGGCGCAGGGTTCCTTTCCAGTATCCAAGCGCCGGGTCGTCGGTTCGGGGTGGAGGCCCGCCGCTATTGAGATGGTCCCCGGTTACCTCCCTGCTTTCCAAATGAAGGGTGAAAGGCATCCGCTGGCCGGCTTGCAGCAAATGTCCGCCGATGGACTCCTCTGTTCGCTCGCCGGAGAATTGCGGCGCACCCGCAATGCCCGCCACCGTGGCGGTCATCCGACTGCCCTCTACCTGAAAATCGGTGAGGGGGTAGTCTTTCAAGCCCTGCGCGGGTATGTTGATGCGGGCTTGAAACGCATCCACATCGTGGAGAATCGTCATCCCCAAATCCAGATTTCCGCCGTTCGGCAGGTGAAGGGTCCCGCGCCAATATCCTTGCCAAGATCCCTCATCTTGGGCCCAGAGCGGCATGACCGGAAAAAGCAAAACCAGAAAAAGTGAGAAACGCATAGGCACCTCCAAATGCTATACATGATATCTTGTATAGCAAAGTATAACGGAAAATGCGAATGGAAATGAGCCTCGACCCTGACTCAGGTCTTCATCACGAGGCCCATTCCCTTTTGTGTGCGCCTCGACCCTCGGGTTCTACAGCGCGGTCTTTAGGAAGGTTTCCGCATTTTTTCTCGGAGGTTTTCGGTTTCCTTGCGCACAAAAAAATA
>JBGTRP010000745.1:0-3973 GCA_041940685.1 Acanthopleuribacteraceae bacterium | reverse complement strand
ACGGGTTCGGCCGAAATGCAGCCCGGCGATGCTTTCGTGATCCTGACCCCGGGCGGAGGGGGCTTCGGCCCGCCCCGCCCGGATCAGGACGCGTGATCAGACGGCCGCGTCGCGCTTGACCGTGATGACCTGCGGATAGGTGAATTCCTTCAACCCATCCAAGCCGTATTCGGCGCCGAAGCCCGACTGCTTGTGCCCGCCGAAGGGCGCAAACGGGGACAGGTGGAGGTCCAACTAAAAACACCGCGCCACGCCAAGTTCTACAGCTTCCCCGCCGAGGATGTGGCATTACTGAACTGCGATAACATCAGTTCTGAAAACCTGGCCCGCTTATTCGCCCAAGGATTGCAGCCCAAATTGGAGACGGTGCTGGATTGGAGACCCGAATTCGCGGTAACCATCGGCGAGAGCTCCGGCCAAGAGGCAACCTGGAAACAGGGCTCCTAACCAGGACTTTGGTTGTAGGAATCTTTATCGATAGCGTGAGTTTTACCTCGGCTATTTGTAAATAAGTGGTTTGCTCGATAATTCATTTGCTTTTTCGGTCTGCCTGTTTTTTTGACTTCCAGTCGAGTGAGCGTGGCGCCCATCCCAAAAGAATGGAATAGAACCAGCGTGACAGCCACCAAAGGTCTCTCTATTTTGGCCATGAATCCCTTCCCATCACCCCGGGACATGGGGCGAACGCCAGATCGGGTTTGCGTGGCAGACGCCGAATAAACAGAGGGCCACCATTTCCAGCCGATCTCGACCCCTTGACGGCCTACTGATCCGCCTCAGGAGAAATGCGAGGAGGCTGGGACCTCAGTCCACCTCGCGGGCGGAACGGTTGAGGCGCAAAGCAAACCCGACCAGTCCCAGGAAAAGGAGGATGAGCGCCCAGGATCGAAGGGTTGGCACACCTTCTACAAGCACCAGCACCGTGATCTCGGTCCCATCGTTGGTAAAGGCAAATATATGGTCGGTATCGGCAGTGACATCCCGCAACCTCGCTCCGATTACAAACAGATCGCCCTTTTGGAATGCGGTGTTGAGTAGGTCGAGGCCCTGTGCGTTTAATTCTATTTCAACGATTGAATTCGCATCGGCCGCGGAAACCTCGACCGACCCCAATAACACGCCAGTACCGAAATCATCGAATGCGGCCGTTCCGCCGGCTCCGTTGACAATCGTTGCCACGTCCGTTGTGACATCGTAAAGTTCGAGGGCTCTTTGCATCACGGGAATATCCAACCCGAATTGTGGGTTAAACAACCGCAAGCTGGCCGCGGAATGGAGGTTGCCGCCGCTGCCAGCAAAATCGAAAACAAAAAAGCTGCGATATTCGAGAGTGAGGAATTTTCCCGTAACGTAATTGGGGTTATCGGGAATGTGGAAACCATCCACTGCATACCAACCCCGGTCTACGGCGCCCGCGGTTTGGGCCCCGTCCCTCACCTCTAACGCCGGGTAGGGGCCCCGAATTCCTGAAGGGTCCTCGGCCTGGGCAAGATTTGAAGCGTTAATCCATAAACAAAAAGCCCATAGGATCAAGCTGGTCCTCCGAAATCGTAAAAAACCTGATGGATTAAGGGGAATCCAAAGAGTTAGAGCGCGCGGGCTATTGCTGTAACGTTGATCTTATCCCATTTTAGGAGATCCAGCATAGGCCTCAACCAAAACCAATTGTTCAAGCTAGCGGGATGCCTCCCAGCCGGTCCAGGTGAACCGAAAATGGGTTGTCGGCATCCCTCAGAACACAGAGGTCAGAGATCAGAGGTCTGAAACATTTGATTCTTGCTGATCTCTGAAAACTGTCGCCTTGGAATTCCCAAAACACCACACAAGAGTGAAGATTTTGACCGCCAAGGCGACTAATACCCCTCTTGGCTGAAACCCCGTGCAGGCCAACAGCCTCCAATGCAGAAATCCATTTCCCGGTATATTCCAAGAAGCCCGCTTCCTAGGGCGGTTTTGGGCTCCCATCGCCGCCTGGTTTCAGGGTCTCGATCAATACTCTGAACAGGGCCTTACAGACGCCTGGCCCAAGCGCTCGCGGTAGGCCATGTTAGGTTTTTGATGCGCTTTGTTTTAAAATAGGCAGGACGGGATCGGCTTCTCCATGCTACATCGAAGAAATATCCGGCCGGTGCCTGAGGATGCGGGCAAGCCATGCCAACACGAGATTTGGATGCCGACACGCGGAGTTTTTCCAGGAAATCCGCCACCACGCGAAGTCTTAGGGAGCATCGCAAAAACGTGAAGCGGAAAGGCAAAAAGGAGGCCAGGCAAGAGCCCTCGCTGTTCCGCGACATTTTCGGCTGGGTCTCTATCCTCACCGGCGTCGCCTGGCTGCTGACCCTGATTTCCTACGATCCGCGGGACCCCTCGGCCTTTCACGAAACCTCGGTCATGGTGCCGTCCAACCTTTTGGGCATGGTGGGCTCCAACGTGGCCGCCTATTGTTACCAATTCTTCGGCTTTGGCGGGTTTCTGTTGCCGCTCGGCTCCATTTACCTGGGCGTGCTCTGCATCCGCAGCAGGCGGGTTCATGACTGGTTCTTCCAACTGCTCGGCGGGGCCACGGTGCTCTTCGTGTTCCTGACCTTCCTGGGCAGCTTCTCCACGGTGGAGATCAAAGGAGTGGACACCACGCCCGGCGGCTGGGTGGGCATCAACCTCTGGCGCTTTTTATCGGGACATTTGAATGCCTTCGGCACCTATCTTCTGCTTTTCGGCATTGCCGGTCTGGCCTTGCTGATCGCCACCCAGTTGACCTTGCAAGACATCGCGGGCTGGATCATGAAGGGTCTGCGCTGGTTGGGTGCGCGCCTCCACCAGCTCTACCAAAAAATTCGAGAGGCTCGCCAAACTCGCGCGGAGGAACAGGCCCGCCAAAAGATCATCGAACGCGAATTGATCAAGATGGAGTCCGAGGAGCAAGCCTCGCAACCCGACCCCGCTCCCGAGCCGCCCCTGGGGCCGGTGGAAGAAATCATCGATCAGGTGCTGGAGCATGGCCGGCCCGCGCGGAAGAGTAAGTCTCGAAAATCACGCGAGTTGCCTCCGGATGTCACCAAAACCACCGCAGCGCCGGCCACGCGGGAAGAGCCCAACAACATCAAGGTCAACCCCATGAAAGCCACCCGGCCGGGCCAGGACAGCTTCCAGTTCGTGCAGGAACTGGAGGGCAGTTGGGTGTACCCCAATAGCGGATTCTTCAACCCACCCAGCCAGGACCAGAAAATTGACGAACAAGAGCTGATCGAGAAGGCAAAGGCGCTGGAGAGCAAATTCAACGAGTTCTCCATCACCGGCCAAATGCGAGAAATCCATCCAGGTCCCGTGGTGACCACCTACGAATTCCGCCCGGATGCGGGCATTAAATACAGCCGTGTGGTGAATTTGGCCGACGATCTGTGCCTGGCGCTCGGCGCGGAGTCGATTCGCATCGACCGCATGGCCGGACGCTCTTCCATCGGCCTAGAGGTGCCCAACAACAAGCGCGAGATCATCACCTTCCGCGAAATGATCGAGTCCAATGATTTTCAGAAACACAAATCCAAGCTGTTGGTCTCCCTCGGCAAAACCATCGACGGCACGCCTTTCTTCGCCAACCTCGCCAGTATGCCGCATCTGCTGATTGCGGGTCAGACCGGCGCGGGAAAGAGCGTGGGCCTCAACGGCATGATCTGTTCGATCCTGATGCGGGCCCGTCCCGACGAGGTGAAGCTGATCATGATCGACCCCAAAATGGTGGAAATGGGCATTTACGCCGACATTCCGCATCTGCTGACGCCGGTGGTGACCGACCCGCTGGAGGCGGCCAACTCGCTCAAATGGGCGGTGGGCGAGATGGAGCACCGGTACAAGCTGTTGGCCGCCAATAACTTCCGCAACATCGACCACTACAACAAGGCGGTGAAAAAAGGGCTTTTACAACCCGAGAATGAAGAAGATGAGCCGCCCGTTCCCCTGCCCTATATCGTGGTCG
>JBGTRP010000744.1:0-3983 GCA_041940685.1 Acanthopleuribacteraceae bacterium | reverse complement strand
GAAAATTGCCCACGCCTGAAAAGATATCCAGCACATCCCCGTTGTTTGATTCGATGATCCCCACCGCGGACAGGGGCCGGTCGGAAAGGATCTCAATCCAACTGAGAACCCTGGTGGCCAGATCGCCAAAACTGTCGCGAATGGAGATATTCATACTGGAGTTTGGCGCCAGCGCATCCTCGCGAATGAGGCGCAGTAGGATGCCGTGCCGGTTGTAGAGCAGGGCGGTCAGCTTCACCGGCTCGTCATGGGGGTTGACCACCTGGGTCAAAAATTCCCATTCCTGATTGTCGTAGGCGGTGAAGGGAATAGCGGTGCGGAACAGATCCGACTCGCCCGCTTCGAGAATCGCGGTTTTTCCATAGAGCGGACCCAGTTGGAACAAATTGCCCTGGGTAACTACATCATTGGTAAAAAATCCGGAAACATCAAAAACAAGGGGGTTCGTTTCAAACTCTTCATCGGTTTTGAAGCCGATTCCCGTGACCTCTATGGTTTGATCCACGGGAAAAACGCCGGAGGACAGGATCAGTTCGTAGCCGATCAGTGTATCTTCGAGGATAATTTTCTTCACCTGCCAGGTAGCGCCATTGGGCGCCTGCACGAGAACCTCCGTGTCCCTGGGAAGGGTAGAAGACAGGGTGGGCCAGTAGACGCTGGGATAACTGAGCCCCGCCATCAACCGCGGATGGTCGAAACCCGGCAGGGTCAACAAAAAACGCGAGCCAGTTTGCCAATCGAAATCACTGGAATTGGTAAAGTACACGGGTGGCAGGGTGGCCCAATATTCGCGGAGGTCGACCAGGAGCGAACGATTGATTTGAACCCGGTGGGGCGCGCTTTCAATATCATCGGCCTTGAAATGGTATTCAAAACAGGGAAAGTAATTGGCGCCGCGGGCAATGGAAAGGTCGTTGGAAAAGCCGATGGCCAAATTCGAACCGGGAAAAACGAAGTCACCGTCTTCCACGCCCAGCGTGGAGGAATCCAGAGATAAGAAATCGATGATTTCAAGATCGCCGGCGGCAAATGAGGGCGTGTTTTGATAGTCCGCGCAAAGCAGCGTGGTCGCCAAGAAACCGGTATCGGCCCGCTCGTTGCCGCCGGAGGGCGTGGAGCCGCCGGGGCGCACGGAGTTCGAGCCTCGAACGCCCACGGTTACCAAAACCTTATTCACGGGCGAGGGGCTGGTTGGCCCACCGTTGCCGATCACCCAGTCGGAGGACGAATCGGTAACGCGGAGCCAGCCTTCCTTCTCACCGCGTATCAAACGGACAATTTGGAATGCGGTTTCGGGAATGGTGGGGTTGAGAGAAAATCCGCCGCCGGGATAGATGGCCAAATTGATGGGCGCATCCACGGTCTCCGGCGCATCATCGCGCAAGTCGACCAGGGTCTTTGACCAGCCATTGGAGTGTTGCAATCGGAAACGAATATAAACGGGGTTCGCCGGGCTCGCCTGAGCAAACTCATCGCCATCGATATCCAGGGTGAAATTGCCGATAATTTCATGCGAACCTTCATGGCTGACATCGGGGATGGTCGTCCGTACGTTAATGGCCCATAGAGATGGGGCCGCGCCCCAAAAAAACAACCATGGGATCAGGAACCGAAGCTTCAACACACCATTCCTCCATATCGGAAATTCCGTTATGACAAACAAGGGAAAAAGAAGCAATTTTAGTACCACTCCCGAAAGCCGCTGTATACCAATGGTTTTGGAATGGATTCAACCTACGCCCCCCCGTAAGGGGCCATCAGTGGAAGTCGGATTTTGGCAGGTGGAGACAGGTGCGCTTCGGCCCAATTCCGCTGCCGAAACCCGCCGCGAAGGCGCCCGAGCCGAAGGCCGAAGCCGCCACCTCCGCCAAGGTCGCCACGCCGCCGGCGCCGGCCGCCGCGGCCACCGGCGTAGCCATGGTGCAGGTTGGCGCCTTCTCCTCCGAGGCACCCGGCCGGCTGGTCGGCGGCTTGACGCACCGGCGCGACGAGGGCTTCTTCGGCGGTCTCTACCGCACGCCGGGGATCGACGAGTGGCTCGCCGCTCTCGGCCGCGCGCTGGACACCGGGGTGCCCGCGGCCCGGCGCGCAGAGGTGAAGGGCACGAAATCCGGCCGCGCCCGCGCCGTGGACATCGACGCCGAGACCGTGAAGGTGCTCGAGGCATGGAAGGCTCAGCGCGGCCAGGTGCTCGCGTTCGTGCGCCCGGAAGCGGTGGTGTTCGGGACGCTGGACGGGGGGCCGCGTAACCCCATGTCCGTGTCGGAGATGTTCACCCGTCGCGTGGCGAAGGCGCGCAAGGCGTTGGGCGCTGATGCGCTGCCGACCATTACCCTGCACGGCTACGCCACACCCACGCGACTGTGCTGCTGGAGATGGGCGAGAACCGGAAGGTGGTGCAGGAACGGCTCAGCCACACCACGTTCACGACGACGATGGATATCTACAGCCACGTCACGCCGACAATGCAGCGATCAGCCGTCGACAGGTTCGCAGCCGCGTTGTCCGGAACGGTCTAGGAGGTGCCCTGGCGAGCTGTTTTCTGGCGTCGGCCGATCCGGTAGCACTCACCGCAGCGGCTCTTTCGGCGAGTACTGACCACGGCTTCCCACTCGTGGCCGTGTGCGCACAGCCACCAGGCACGAACGTTGCTCGCTGCTCTGAGATCGTGAGGAGTCAGATCGCCATTTCGCGTCGGGTGCCACTCGCGCGTGGCCTCTGGAAACAAATCGGCGAAGGATTCGCCCGGCCGCGGCAGTGCCAGTTTGCGCGCCACCGTTCGATAGCCGCATTCAGGGCAGCCATGGCCTGCCGTCCGTAGGTGGACCGCGGTCGTCCATTGGTGAGAGCAGTCAGAGCAGATCCACACGAACTTGGTTGGCTACCGGGGTGTATGCGGTCGGCGGTGATGCCATGGTTCTCGCGCGGGTGCAGTTCGGCGGCGATGGCCGGGAACTCACTCGCGAGGCTGACAGCGCGGTGCCTATGGATCGCTCTATTCGCTTCAGACTCGGCCCAGACATGGGGGTCGCGTAAGTACTCGTCTGTGCGCGTGGCGGTGTACCCCATACTTTCAAGTGCGCGTAACACCTTCACCGCGACAGACTTGATCGGCTCGGTCGGGGTAACGAAAACCTCTTGCCCCCCGAGTCCTTGAAGCGGCGTCTCGCGCACCCGTAGAACTGTCCACCCGGCCGCGTTGAGTGCGGCGGTTTGCTTGCGGTCACGGCTAGCTATATCGGCGTGGAATCTCACCCCGTCGTACTCGATGATTAGGAGCAGTTCGGGGGCGACGATGTCGGCCCGGACGGATCGTCGCTGCGGGACGCGTATAGGCGGGTGGCCGTGGGCCACGGGCAAACCTGCCGCAGCAAGCTCGTATTCGAGGCGAAGCTGGCGCGCTGAGACGCCGATGGTCGAGCAATCGGGGCACCCGTCGCCCCGATCTACTCGCTTATACGGCGGCGCTGCCCATACGTGCTCAGCGCGTTTGCATTGCCACCAACGCCTCTGTCGGCTACCAGGATTCACGTCCGCTGCGGTGATCGCGGCGTTGAGCGTCGGGTGCCACTCCACTGCAATGTCCGGGTAGAGGTCGGCCAGCGAGCGGCCAGGTTTAGGCGTCGCTTTAGCGGTGGCCCGCCGCGCCTCGTCGCAATCTGGGCATTGCTCGCCCCGTTGACGATTGGCAGGCGACACGCTCCATACGTGCCCAGCGACGCACTGCCACCACACGCGCTTCTGGCTCGCTGGCTTCACCTGAAAAGCGGTCAGATCACCATTGAGATTCGGGTGCCACTCTTGCGCCGCGTCAGGGTGCACGTCACCGAAGCTGCGACCAGGTTCTGGGGTTGAGCGTAGAACAGCGCGTCGAACGACAGCGCACTTGTGGCATCCGCTGCCGCCCCGCCCGCGTCGGTTGACCGAGGTCCGCCACTCATAACCGCAGAGTCCGCACTTCCACCAGGCCAGCTTTCCGCTGC
>JBGTRP010000743.1:0-3991 GCA_041940685.1 Acanthopleuribacteraceae bacterium | reverse complement strand
CCGGGATCGCCGAGGCCGCGACGACGCGCACCACGATGGCCCAGCCGGTCAGCTCGCCGATCTCGGCGGGCGTCAGGCCCCAATGCTCCAGCCAGACCGGCCAGTAGGGCAGATGCACCCCGAGGGCGACGAACATCGCGCAGTAGAAGGCCGCTGTGAGGGCGGCCGGGCTCACGGCTGCTTCTGCGGCGGGAGGCCCAGATCGGCCAGCAGGAAATCGGCAATCGCCGGGATGTCGTCGAGCCGTAGCAGCGGCTGGCTGATGCCCTCAGGTGCGTCGTTGGTGGCGACCGCGCGTACCGAGGCGTCGCCGCGCGCGATCAGCGGGTTGCCGGTCTCCGCCCGCCAGGCTTCGATCTTGGGATGGCTGTCGCGCTTGTAGCCCTCGACCAGGATTAGATCGACCGGATCAAGCCGGGCGAGGAGGTCCGCAAGCGGCGGCTCGGGCTCCCCGCGCAGCTCCGTCATCAGCGCCCAGCGGGCGGAGGAGGCGAGCAGCACCTGCGAGGCCCCCGCCTCCCGGTGCCGCCAGCTGTCCTTGCCGGGGCTATCGACATCGGCGCGGTGATGCGAATGCTTGATGGTCGAGACCGAGTAGCCCCGGCCGCAGATCTCGGCCACCAGCCGCTCCATCAGCGTCGTCTTGCCCGCGTTCTTCCAGCCCACCACACCATAGACCCGCCGCGCCTCGGCGCGCGCGATTGCGCGAGCGACCTGGCTTGGGTAGGGAAGACCGCTCAGATCGATGAAACTAAGCCGCCAGCTCAACGCGTTCGAGATATGCTGCAGGGCCGTGTTTCCGCGCTTGCTTACCGTGGTCCTGAGGGATTCATGGCGTTCGATCATGGCCAACATGGTGCGTTCGTAGTCCCAAACGCTGAAGGGCCCGAGCAGGCGCACGGCGCGGGGCACGTTGTAAGCCGGGTTTTGCGGGTCCATCTGGTAGAGGAACCACAGCCGTTGTTGGGCGAAGGAAAGCGGCGGCGGTTCAGCACGGTCCAGCGGCATGAGGGGCGGGACCGACGCCAGGATTTCCTGGGAGCTCGTCCTAATTCTTTGGCTGAGACCGGCAATGGTCGGCTGTTCGAATACCGCACGAATGGGCACCTCTACCTGGAAGCTCTTGCGAATTCTCGAGATGATCTGGGTGGCCAACAGCGAGTGCCCGCCCAGTTGGAAGAAATCGTCGTGGATGCCGATTGGTTCCTGTTTGAGGACCACGGACCAGATGCCGGCCAGGATGCGCTCGATTTCGTCCCTGGGCGCCACCCGCCCGGAGTGATCCCGTTCCCATTCGGGCGCGGGGAGCGCATGGAAGTCCAATTTTCCATTGGGCGTGAGCGGCAGCGACTCCAGCGCCACAAATGCCGAGGGCAACATATACTCCGGAAGCTTGCCCCGCAAACGATCCCTAAGGCAGGAAGCGGCGGGGGCTTCTCCCCCGACATGCGGCACATAATAGGCGATCAGCCTGGCGTCTCCGGAAACGTCTTCCCTGAGGGTAACCACGGCGGATGCGGCCCCTGAGACTTCCAACAGACGCGCTTCCACCTCACCCAACTCGATGCGGAACCCGCGCAATTTCACCTGACGGTCGATGCGGCCCAGGAACTCCAACAATCCTTTGCCGGAGAGGCGAACCAGGTCGCCGGTGCGGTAGAGCCGCCCGCCTCTTTCCTGGCCGAAAGGGTTGGGCACAAACCGTTCCGCGGTCAAATCGGGACGGTTGGCATAGCCCCGGGCCAAGCCCAGGCCAGAAAGGCGCAATTCGCCCGGTATTCCCATGGGAGTCAAAGTTCCCCCCCTATCGGTCAAATGAGCTCGGATGTTGGGTAGCGGCCGGCCCAGCGGATAGGCGCCGGTGCCGCTTGGCTTCTGGCCTTCCAAATCTAGGGTGGTGACGCCAACGGTGCTTTCGGTAGGGCCGTAATGATTCATGATCCGGGTGCCCGGACTTAATCTTTGCACGGTTTCCACGAGTGCCCGGGGGCATGCTTCGCCTCCGAGTATCAGGAAACGGGGTGGAATGGCGCGCTCCGGTTTCTCGGCGGCGAGCAGGGCATTGAGATGAGAGGGCACGATTTTGAGGAAATCAATGCCCATCCGCGAGCGGTAGTTGGCCCATGCTTCGGGCGTGGCCGCGGTATCGCGGGAAATCAGGTGCAGGTCGCCGCCCGTGTGTAGCGCCGGGTACAATGCGGTGTTGCCCAGATCCGCGGCGAAGGTGGAGACCATGGCGTAACTCATGGGTTCGGAGAGCCCGAATCGGTGACAAATCGCGAATAGGTAGTTGGCAATCGCGCGATGCGACACGGCGACGCCCTTGGGCTTTCCGGTGGAGCCGGAGGTGAACAGAATATAGGCCAGGTTGTCCGGATCGGTCGCCGTTTCCCTACTTGGGTCGGCCACCTTGGGTGAGGATCGCCTCGCGGCATGTTCCAAAATGTCCTCAATCACGAAAAGCGGGGGTCCCATGTTCCGGTATTTTTTCGACCATGCCCGTTGGCTCAGGATAGCTTTGGGCCGGGTTTCGGCAACCATGGCGGCCACCCTCTCCAAACCATCCTCCGTATTGACCGGAACATAGGCGGCCCCCAGCTTCAATACGGCCCACATGGAGGCAACCATCTCCACGGACCGATCCACGGCCAGCAACAGCTTGCTTTCGCGCCCTGTTCCGGCCTCGCGCAACACTGTCGCCAACGAACTGGCGGCGCTTTGCAACGTTTCGAAATCTACCCGCCGTTCTCGGCGAGAGGACGGCAACCCGGAGGAATCGTGAACCAGGGCAATTGCCTGGGGATTGCGGTTGGCGCTGCCCTCGAACAGGACGTGTACGCCCCGGGGCGCCGGGAATTCCAACGCGGGGCCGCGCCATTCCCGTTGCAGCCGGTTTCGCTCTTCATCGGTCATAAAATTTAGGTGATGGATGTTTCGCGAGGCGTCTTCGCCAATCAGGGCGAGAAGCGAGATGAAATGATCCGCCATTCGTTCTACCGAGGCGTGCTCAAAGAGGTCGGTGTTGTACAGCATGCCCCCTGACAACTCGGTTTGGCCATCCTGCGAAGGAGCCTCGTTGAGGTTCAGGGTCAGGTCGAAATGGGTGATTTCCTGGCCGTAATCCAATGAATCCAAATCGACCCCGGGCATGGATGGCGGCCCTGGAGTGCCCGCCTGGAAGGAGAACATCACCTGAAAAATGGGGTTGCGGCTCAGGTCGCGCTCCGGTTGCAGTTCCTCCACCAGCCGTTCAAAGGTCAGGTCCTGATGATCGTAGGCGGCCAGGGTGGTTTCTTGGACCCGGGCAATTAATTCGCGAAAGCTGGGCGATCCGCTCAAATCGGTGCGCAGGACCAGGGTGTTGATGAAGAAACCGATCAGATCTTCAATCTCCGCCCGGTTCCGATTGGCAATGGGGGAGCCGACCACGATATCCTCTTGGCCCGCGTAGCGGCTCAACAAGACATTGAAAGCGGCCAAAAGCGTCATAAAAAGGGTGGCGCCCGATTCTTGGCTGAGCCGCTTGATGGATCGGGTGACCCGGGGAGGGACCTGAAAACCATGGAGCCGGCCCGCGTAGGTTTGCGCTCTCGGCCGTGGAAAGTCCGAGGGAAGAGTCAAGGCCGGAGGACGGCCGGTCAATTGCCTTTTCCAGTATTGGATTTGGCTGTCGAGCACATAACCCTCCAGCCAGAGGCGTTGCCAATAGGCAAAATCCGCGTATTGGATGGACGGCGGCGGCGGATGGAAATCATGGCCGCTCAGCTTGAACCCATAGAAATGGAGCAACTCCACGAAAAGGATTTCCATGGAGCGGGCATCGGAGATGATGTGATGGATATTCATCAACAGAATATGCGACTCCGCGGCGCATCGCAGCCAACAGCAACGGAAAAGCGGACCCCGCGTCAGGTCAAATGGCCGCAGAGCTTCCCTGTTGGCGAGCTCCAAGGCGAAGCGATGCCGTGAGCCGTGGGGCCATCCACTCAGG
>JBGTRP010000742.1:0-3995 GCA_041940685.1 Acanthopleuribacteraceae bacterium | reverse complement strand
CCAGACCGAACTGGTTCTTGGTGCGGTGGCGGATCATCAGGTCGAGGGCCAGGCCGGATAGGGCGCCCGCGGAATAATAGGAAACGCGGGAGTTGCCGCTGGTCCGGCTGGGCTGGTATTGGTGAATCCAAGCATTGTAGGAGGCGTCCGCGAGGCTCTGGTAGGCGATTCCCGGCCGGTTCAGGTAGCTGTCGATGCGCTTGGCCCATCCCTTGAGCGTTTTCTTTTCATTGAGAAAGCCCGCGCGCGTGAGCAGCAGGTCGTCGTAATAACTGGTCCAACCCTCGTGCAGCCACAGCAGTTCGGTATAGTTCTCCCGTTGGTAATCGAAGTTGTCCAAGGCCTTGTCGCGGATCGCCTTGACATTCCAGGCATGAAAATATTCGTGAATCAGCAATCCCACGAAGCGGTTCCAGCCTTCCCTGTCCCGAAATTGATTGGCGTCCGCCTGAACCATGGTAGAGGCGCGATGCTCCAAGCCGCCACCGGCCCCATCCAACCGAAACTGGGAAAAATAATAATATTTTTCGAAGGGGTAGGAGCCGAAAATGGCGCCCACGGTTTCACCCACCCGCGTCATGGCGCGGACCATTTCGGTTTCATTCAAATTGACGTCGCCGGCGATGATCCAGTAGTGCGGAATGCCGTTGACATCGAAATTATGGCGCCGGAAAGCGCCGAACTGAAAGGGCGAATCCACGAGCTCGTCCCAATTGGCGGCCAAAAAGCGATTGGCGCCGGTCTTTTTTAAAGGAGAGGCAACGGCCCAGTTCTGCCAGGGAAAGATCTCCACCTCAAAGCGGTGGTCCAGCGCGCCGACCTCGTAGAAAAAAACGCTGGCCGGGTTGATGAATCCGTAAAAGGAATCCAGGTAACTGGTGCGCACGGTGTGCTCGTAGGCAAATACCTCGTAGGTAATTTTAAAGGCGCTGTCCTCGCGTGAGGCAATGGTCCAGGTGGACTTGCCGGTCTTGCTCCAGTGCAAGGGACTCCCGCTGGTGTCGAATACCTCGAACCGCTCCACGTTTTTGGCGAAATCACGGATCTTGTAACTGCCCGGGGTCCAGGCGGCCATTTTGATTTCCCGGCGGGTGAGCTTGCTCTTGGGGAAGACCATTTCCACCTGGTAGAAATGGTGGTCCGGGCGATCCATTCGCACGCTGACCTGAACGGCGCCTGGTTCGGCCAAAACGACAGCACTGAACAGCAATAATAGGCTCAACAACCCATGGCTCCTTCTTTTTCCAATCGCAACGCGCCATTCTAACAGGCTCGCCTACCGGGGGCCAACCATTCCGCGCGACTTGGTGCTGAAAAGAAAGCGATTTTTAAGATGCCCCAAGCAAGCCGAGAGGGCGGCATTTCGATTCGGGCTGGGGTGGAGAATCTGAGAACCATCGCGTTGAGCCTTTTGGCGCCGTCGGGCTAGAGGGGGAAAGGCGGGCGCTCTTGCCCCTTGCAACGTCGACTTGCGCCTTGTTGCCATGGCGCAACTTTTAATAGATTCCCACTCCAAAAGATTTCACGGTTTCAGGGGGAAGAACCTTTCCGCTTCAGAAAATAGCCCCCAAGACTTAATAGGTGTTGCAAAAGAACTCCGCGGTATGCGAATATTATATGGCGTACTTCAAAATTGTTAAATACTAGGTGAGAATTTCTTTCGATGCTCCGGCTTGCTAACGCTTTGCTTACCAACCCGGTATTTTTCCGGCAGGAAAAATGTTCAACCATCTGTTGAAATGTATCGTAAAGTAGGAGAGAGGTTTTCATTGAGGTCAAATCATTCCGTCGCCCAAAAACAGTGTGATCCCGATGCGTTCCGGCGCAGGGAGATCAGCGTCGACAGCAATCTCGACAGCATCGCCGCGGTCGGCGCCTTTTTACGCTCGGCCTGTTCCGAGGAAATCACCTCGCGCGAGGAGTCTTACAAGGTGGAGGTCAGCGCGATGGAAGCCGTGACCAACGCCATCAAGCACGCCTACGGCAATCGCTCGGGCGGCAAGGTGACCGTCACGCTGACGCGTTATTCCGACCATGTGGAGGTGCGCGTCCGCGATCAGGGCAAGGCTATGAAGCCTAAACCTCTATGCGATGTACGCTTTGACCGTGGCCCCATCGAGGATTTGCCCGAAAATGGAGTTGGCCTGTTTTTGATGCATCAGTTTATGGACCTCGTCGCCTACCGTCGCAAAAGCGCTTGCAATATATTGACCATGACCAAACGCCTGCGGCAGGGGCCCATCATGGCGAGTTAAACGCTCTCGTGCAAAGTTTCGTTCAGCATAGTGAGGGCAAGGTCGATATCCGCCTTCTCCCCGGGCGTTGCGCCGGTTATCAATAGGCGCGGCGTTTGAAGAGGGTCATCGTTGGATTGGGTCCCGCTTGTCGTGGGGACGGCAGGGTAAGGCGTTTCATGTAGGCCGTTTTTTCCATATCATCTTTGAGCTCCCAACGGTACCGATCGGAAAGAGTTTTTCCCGGTTGGGGAATGGTCTCCAGTCCGAAATGCCAATGACCCTTGCCGCTCTTCACATCGGTGATGATGACCGGAGTTTCCGCGTCTAAAATATGCAGCGACCCGATGGGCGTAATGTCCATGCATTGGCCGATGAGCATCAGCGCCCGTTGCTCGATGGGCCCCGTGTGGGCGCGCAGCAGACGGTGCAGGCATTTGGGCGCGGTGAGGGCTTCGCTGGTTTGGATTTTCCAAAGGTAAAGAAATTCCTTGACCATTTTCATGAAATCGATGAGCGGAATGCTTTTGGGTCGATCGGCGCCGAGTGGCGTATGATGCGCGAAAATCAGCCGGTAAAAAAAGGCGCGGTTGACAAAGCTCTGTTCCAACAATTTGCGCGTACCCCGTTGCGAAATATCGCCTCCGGTTTGGTTGGGCATGGCGACCGGGAGGCTTAATTCGCCGTAATTGTGGAAAAGGAAATCCACGATCAAGTCGAGTTGGGTCTGGCGCTCCAAGCCAATCCGCTTGAAAAGGACGAGCAGCAGGATGCAGGAATAGTAGTTGATCGCGGTACGGGGCGCGGGTGGGCGCAGGAAAAGCAACGCGTTGACACAATGGGGGTAATTCTGGTTGATGCGAATCAGGTTGAGCAGAATGCGAAACAGGAGGCTGGTTTGGATCGGGCGTTGCTCCTTCAGGGTTTTATCCATTTCCTGGAGAAAGAGCATCAGCTTGAGCGCACTTTTAAAGGCGAGTTGTTCCGCTTGCACCTTGGTTCGCAGACCTGTCAACAGGGTCTGATCGCGGCTGATGGGGAAGGTCTCGATAAAGGCCTGATGCTTGTCTGCCAGGGCTTTGTGAATGGCAGCGGGCCCCTTGGCGCCCTCCTTGATCACGATCTCGCGGAAGGACAACAGGGTGCGGAACAGGGTGGTCAGGTCCTGACATTCCGCGTGGATGGAGATGCCGTCGATTTCCGCGGTTTCGAAGAGGTCGGCAAGAAAATGCACGGATTCCACCATGCCCGAGTCGATGTAGATACGGTGGTCGGCGATATAGGCGTTGTGGTGGGAGACGCGAATGGCGCAAGCATTAAAAGCCCGAAAAGATTCGTTGATATGGTGGCCCAAGTTCTTGAGGATCTTGGCGAAGATCTGGTTGTTGGGTTTGTAGATCTCCGCGTTGCGAAAGATTTGTGAAAGCAGCGTCAGCAGGGAACGACCCATGACTTGCGTCCGCTGGAGCATGGTTTCTTCCGGGGACAACATCCTCAAGAACCTCCCAGGAGCTTTTTGCAGTAGTGAATGAACTCGCGGTTGCCGATGATTTTACGGCTGATCTTGCGGATGGCGGTCAGACCCTCGGGAGAATTCATCTTTTGCAGAGCCAGGGCCGCCCACTTGCGGTCCTCGGTATCCAATTGATTTTGGCCGAAGCCGCTATCCCCGTGAGTCGTCAGCAAGAATCGCACGCGCCCGTTCGAGATCGGCGGGAGTATCGACACCGAGCGGAACAGTGTCAACGCGAACCACATCGA
>JBGTRP010000741.1:0-4000 GCA_041940685.1 Acanthopleuribacteraceae bacterium | reverse complement strand
CGAGCGCTCATCGAAACCCAGGCCCTGGATCGGGCCGAGGCCTTGTTGTCAACCTTGCCGACGCCTCTCCAGCCGGAAATGGTGCTGGCCAAGGCGCGAATCGCCCAAGGACGCGGGGATCTCGAAAGCGCGAATCAGCTTCTAGAAGATGCGCTTCCGCTCATTCTTAGCGAACAGCCCGACCACCCTCTTGCGCCAGCCTACCTGGTGGCGTTGGCGCGGGCGTCCGCGGCCCGGGGTAAGGACGAGCGCGCGGAGGTATTGCTACGCGACTCTCTTACCCGATCGCAGAAACAATGGGGCGCCGATCATCCGCAAACTCTCGCCGCGAGGTTCGAGTTGGGCGCGCTTCTCGACCGCCAACAGAAACACGGCGAGGCCGAGCCCCTCTTGCTCAAAAGCCTCGATGCTTACGGCCGCTTTTACGGACGCGAGCATGTCAATACCCGGGCGGTGATCGAGGCGCTAGTCCGCTGTTACCGAAACCTGGGCGACGAACCGATCGCACGACAATACGAAAGCCGGTTGAATTAGCCAACTCGGCGCATGCATCCAAAGTACGCGCCGCGGAACTTTTTAAACCCCGGGAGTGGCCACCCCTTGAAGCACAATCCGGAAACCGATGCAAAACGCCTGTCCCAAGAGGCCATGAAGAGGGAGGGAAAGGCCAGGCGGGAATACCTGGACGGGGTATGCCGGGATCGCCCCGAGCTACGCGCGGAGATTGAGGCCCTAATCCATTCCAGGGAAAAAACTCATACCCTGCAGCCGGGCTCTTTGCCGGATATGGACCATCACCCTTTGGTTTCCGATCAGGAGCTTGCCGGCATCAAAGCCGATTTAGCGGGCATGTTCGAGGTAGCAGATATCCTTGGCGCCGGCGGAATGGGAACCGTGTTGTTGGCCCGGCAGCTCAAACCGGTCAAGCGGGAGGTCGCGCTCAAACTATTGCGGCGCGAACTGGATTGCGGTGAGACCATTGCGCGCTTCGAATCCGAACGCCAGGCGCTGGCCCTCATGAATCATCGCAATATTGCGGCCATTTACTCCGCGGGCGCCACCCACTCGGGCCGGCCCTATCTCGTCATGGAGTATGTCCCGGGCGTTCCCATTACCGCGTATTGCGACCAGAACCACCTCACCATCCACGAGCGTTTGCGCCTGTTCCTGGGAGTATGCCAAGGCATTCAGCATGCGCATCAAAAGGGAATCATCCATCGCGACCTAAAACCCTCCAATGTGTTGGTCGTTATGGAACAGGGCCATCCCGTAGCCAAAATCATCGATTTCGGCATCGCCAAGGTCTCCGATCTTTTTTGGGAGAAACAGGGGTATTTGACGGATGCCGAGATCATTTTGGGAACGCCGGCCTATATGAGCCCCGAACAGGTGGATAGCTCGGGTTCCGATATCGATACGCGCTCCGATGTCTATTCCCTCGGAGTGCTGCTCTACGAAATGCTTACCGGCGCGTTGCCCATTACCTTTGAGACCATTCAACAACTGATCGCGCGCACGCTTTATGAGGCTCCCCTGCCGCCGAGCGAAAAGTTACTTCCAAGGGCCCATGACGCGCGGACCGGATTAAACAGGGGAGCCGACATCAAGGGTTTGACCCAGTTACTGACCGGCGATTTGGACGCCATCGTCATGAAAAGCCTCGCCAAAAAGCGCGATGATCGCTATGCTTCGCCCTCGGAGTTGGCCTTGGACATCAGCCGTTTCCTTGGCGGCAAGCCGATCGGCGATCCAACGCCACGGCGCTTTTACCGGCTTCGAAAATTCATGCCGCGTAAAAGAAGCGAGGCCCTCGCGCTTGTTTTGGGGATCCTCGCTCTGGTCGTCGTATTCCTTCAGGTGGGCTTGGGTTACCAGGATGCCCGGCGGGCGCGGGAAAGGGCCTCGCGGGCATGGGAAGCGGCCCTGCAAGAAAAGCGCGGGGCCATGGCGGCGCAAGGCCTCCTCAAAGACATGTTGCGCCCCGATTCCCCCGGGGCTTTGGAGCCATCTCACCAGGTCCGGCAAAACCTGGAGATCCAAGAGGCGAAACTTGCGCAAGACTCTTCTTCATCCAGATCGGAAAGGGCCGCCATGTACCGGGTTTTGGGACGGATGTACGCCAACCTGGGAGAAACGGAAAAAGCCCGACGCCTATTGGAGAAAGCAATCTCGCTGCGCCGCAGCGCTTCCCGCGTTGGCCAGTCCCACCCGGCCCGGCCTGAGCCGGAAGGGCAAATAACCCGCCCGGACAAGAGACCCTGAAGCAAGCTGGGTTGCCGCGCTCCTTCCGTTTTACCTTCGAGGCGCATTAGGCTCGGAGCCCCTTTGGTGGAGGCCAAGCGAAACAATGCCCGCGTTTGGAGCCGCGGGAAATCGTCAATTGAGATGGACACGCTCAATGGACAAATGAGGGATCTGTTCCGCCAGGATCGGCTTTTGATTGAGAAGCAGCTTGTATACGCCCAGCGCATTGCTTTCCGTTTGTTTGAGCCAGGCCAAAAAGTCATGGGCGGTAGAAAGATCGGAAAAATACAAGGGCAGGGTCTCGGGCCCGCTCAAGCTCAATTCGCCGCCCTTGTTTCCATTAGGATCATGGTAACCGACACCATAGAAAACCGCTTCCAATTCCTTGGGCGACAGAAGCTGCAAATCGCTCAAGCTGTTTTCGCCAGAGAGCAGCAATACCCGGTCATCGTCCTCACCGATAGTGGCCTCGCCCTTCTCTACATGCCTCAGGCTATAGGAAATGGAGAAGCCGGCTCTTCTTTCCTTCGAAGAAGCCGGAAGTTTCCAATGTTGGATGCTGAGGCTCACCTTATCCGCGGGAGTAGGAGCGCCTTGTTTCCAAAGACCGCCGGGCCGCACGGAGGAAACCAGGTCTCCCGCGGGCAAGGCCAACACAAAATCGACGCTGAAATTTCCCGCCAGATCGATTCCGGTCACGCCCTCCAGGTAGAGATGCGCCTCGTTTGCGGACAAGCGGCCGGAAAGCGCCACATAGCGCTGGCTGAGGGAAACCTCCTCGGTGCGCTCCCGTTGAGAACCCCCGCCAATATTGCTGTATCCTTGCGGACCGTAAAGCGTCAGGGAAGCGCCGCTGGTTTGGTCTAGGGTCACATCGCCTAAATCCACGGTTTGGTATTCCGTGGAAAAACGATCCCAGGAATGAAATCGCGTTGCCGACTTGGATTCGGATTCGTCTGCAAAGGTCAAAACCACCTTGAGGGAATGGATGCGGTCGGCCAAGCTTAGCCGGCCACCACGACAAGGGCCGCATTCCCCATTCTTTTCCACGGAAAAGACAACCCTCTTTTTCACCAGTGTCTTGTCGATCACATGCGCCGCGGAGCTCTTGGCGCTCAACGACCCGCTGACCAGGCTGAGCAGTTCGTCCGCGCTACGCGAGTTGCGTCCCAACTCGGAAATCAGGGCCGCCTGACCCCGGTCGCTCAATTTGCTCAGCCCGGAAAGGGAGGCATCCTCCGACTCGGCAAGGGTGAAACCGGAAACAAATACGAGCTGTTCATGTTTCGGAACCCGTTGCCGGGTCATGCTCTCATAGCGTTGGGTAAGCTTGGCCTTAGGGCAACCCAGGCTTAGGAGGAGCGTTGCGATCAGAGTGGAATCTCTCAAATATTTCATTTTTGGTTTACCTTCAACTTCCGGAAACCTTTGCGGCTTGCTTGATTGGGGCAGAAAATCTAGATCGGATAAGGTTGCGTTCCACATGTGAAAAGATGCGAATCCTGTTCATTTAATGCTCAACTCGAAAAAGGCCTAATGATCCCTTGCCAGGCCGCCCCAAGGCGGGTGCGGAAGCTCTTCAGGTAAGCGCAATGGGCGCGGCCAGCAGCTTGGGAGAGAGCGCGAAGGCGTCCACCAAGGGAACGGCCTGGGCGCGGACCTCGGCGCAGATGGAGATCACGGAGCGGCGAATCGCTCTAGCGTCGTCCGCGTCCGCGTAACCCTGTTCCATAAACCAGGCCAAATCCTCTTTCAG
>JBGTRP010000740.1:0-4002 GCA_041940685.1 Acanthopleuribacteraceae bacterium | reverse complement strand
AGTCGAAAATAGCGCGCCGTGATGGTGGCGCCTGCCACGAAGCGGTCCGCGCTCCACACCAACAAGACCAGCCCGCCCAATACCGCAATCATTGCCCAAAGCATTGGCATCCCGCCTCAAATGACGATGCGCCGCTCCAAACCCGCATCCCCGGGAAACCGATTCCCAACCCGGCCTGATCGGTTTTTGGCGCGACCCAGCGCCATTTTCCCGTTTTAGGTTGCTTTAGTCAAAGCAGAAAAATGGGTAAAAAACAAATCAATCCGGCACCGTCTTCGTTCCCTTGGTCCATCCGAGAAAACACGAGGTATGATGAAGGGCGTTCGCGGGGAGCATGATTACCTCAATGGAGTTTCAAGCATGGAGATTCAGCACAAAAGGGCCGCCTGGCGATCCGGATTCTGGCCACTGGTCGGGATTCTGATTCTGGACGCGCTCGCGGTAGGCTACATTTGGATCATGATGGAGAGCATGACCCAAAACAAGGTGATTTGGACACTTTCCATCCAATTGGCCGCGTTCCTAACGATTTTGGTTTGGCTGGTCTTTTTTGCGAAATTTAGAGGCAGGAAATCGGTTTCTTTCGGGATCCTGGCTATCCTTGGCCTCCTCCTGGCAACCGTGGAGGTGCGGGAAGTCAGTGGCGATTTGGTTCCCATCCTCTCCTGGAGATGGTCGCCCAAGGCTTCGGCCCGCCTTCCTCTTCCGTCCATGACGGCCAATGCCTTGGATGATTTGGAGATCGCGAATCCGGGCGACGGATTTCCCCAATTTCTCGGGCCCGACCGCAACGGCATGCTCCAGGGACCGCAACTGGCGCGCGACTGGTCCGAAAACCCACCCCGTGAGCTGTGGCGGCAACCGATCGGCGCGGCCTGGTCAGGATTTGCCGTGGCGGGCGGGCTGGCCGTTACCCAGGAGCAAAGGAGCGGGGAAGAAATCGTCGCCTGTTATGAGTTGGAAAGCGGCCGGCCGCTGTGGACCCATGGGCATGCCTACCATTTCAATACGGTGCTCGGTGGAGAGGGACCGCGGGCCACACCGACCATCACCGGGGGCCGCGTTTACGCAATGGGCGCGGGCGGCATGCTCCGCTGCCTTGACCTGATCACGGGAGAGTTATATTGGCAAAGGGATACCGCGGCCGAGCACGGCGCGAAGCTGCCCGAATGGGGCTTCGCGGCTTCTCCCCTGACGGTAGACGACCGCGTGGTGGTCAGCCCCGGCGGCAAAAACAGCTTGCTGGCGGCCTATGATGGCCAAAGCGGCGCATTGCTCTGGACGGGTGGAAACGCTAGGTTGGGTTACGCCTCGCCCCAGCTCCGCGAACTGGGCGGACGCCGGCAAATCATCAGCTTCGCCATCGATAGCCTCGCCGGCCATGATCCGGATACGGGCGAGGAGCTTTGGAAAACCCCATGGCCCAACAACACGCCGACCGCAGCCAACCCACTGCTTCTGCCGGAGGACCGCTTGCTGGTTTCCAGCGGGTACGGCGTCGGCTGTGCGCTCTACCAGATCGCGCCGCAGGGTGAAAACAAATTTCGCGTGGACCAGCGCTATGCCAGTCCACGGCTGAAGGCCAAGTTCGCTCATTTTGTGCTCCACCGGGGTTCCGTCTATGGCTTGGACGATGGGATCATGACCTGTCTGGATCCCGATACCGGGGAAAGGCGCTGGAAGGCGGGCCGTTATGGCCATGGTCAAATGCTGCTGGTCGGCGATCTGATCCTCCTGCAATCGGAGGGCGGGCGGCTCTATCTCATCGAGGCGAACCCGGAGCAATTGCGGGAATTGGGCGCAATCGAGGTGCTGCGCGGCAAGGCGTGGAACACCATGGCGCTGGCCGGCAATTTGCTGCTGATGCGCAATCACAAGGAGGCGGTCTGTTTGGAATTGCCCACTTTGTAAGGGGCCGCGAATCGCCTTAGGAGGCGTCGAAGGCGCCCGATATGCGATCCAGCTCATGGGTCAGCCGCTGCCCATCACGCAGAATGCTCCAACCTTGCTTCTCCGCGTTCATCACATCGAAGTGAAAGGAACCCATGCGCTTTAATTTGTTAATGGAGCGGGCGAGGATCTCAATGCCGTTCAAGCCCATCTCGTAATCCTGCCGCACCCCGCCGGGCACGAAGCCGAACAAGCGTTTCCAAAACTTGTAACGTTTTTCAAAGGCTTTTTCACGAAAACCCTTCTTCCCCATGGGAACCGAGTAGTTGAAGACCCCCAACACCACGGGAATATCAATTTCCTTCTGACGGCAGAACCCTTGGAACTCGCCCATCACGCGCCAACACTCCTCGTAATAGGAAACGGGCTGGGTGATGATGAAGCGGGCGCCCGCGGCCACCTTCCTCAGGAGATGGGATTGGGCGGCCTCCTTGCGCAAAAAGGGATTGTGCCCCACACCGGTAAAGAAGCGAGGGTGGTAAGCGCGCACGAAACGCAGCAGGTCCACGCTGTTCTTTAGGCGATAGTCGGTCAAAGATTCCTGATCCAGTTGCGAAATGCGATCGAAGGTCACGGGCCGATGGCGCACTTCCTTAAGCGGATCGCCTGTAATGATCAGCAGATTGTAAAAACCCAAGCTCATGCATTGGTCCAGGAAAGGCGCGAGCCAGGAAATGCTGTGATTGCGCGTCAAATGTACGATGGTGTGATGGGGTTCGAGCTCAAGGGGCGCGGATTCAAGCCACTTCTCAGCGAAGCCGGCATCGCTCAAAAGCCGCAACATGGCCAGATTATGAAGCCGCAACACGCCCGCGGCCGAGTCGGTCACGGAAACAAAAGAACCGATCTCGCGGCAGCGCTTCATGCCCGCCAACTTGGTTTTGAGGCTTTCCAGAACTTTTTTGTCCTCGGGATCAGGCGTACTCAGATTTTGCCAGTAGGCGACGACCTGCTTTTCCAGACTGGAAACCGGCGGCGGGTTGAACTCGATCGAGGTGACCGGGATTTTGCGGCGAAAGGCGTCCTCAAGGGAATACACGTACCGGTTTTGATGGTGATGTTTCCGGTACTGCTCGGCATCGTAGGTTTCATTGAAAAAGGGCATGTCGCTTCCCTTTGTTCGGGTGAAATTTGAAGGAGTATTCCCTGGGGCGGTTCCGGCTTGAAAGAAGCGCGGCCGCCAGGGCGCATCATAAAATCGGATCACGGAATGGGCGTCCCAGCCCAAACGCGCGAACTCCGGTAGCCTTAAATCTAATCGCAAAGTTCCATGATCACAAGAAAAGGATACAAAATCCCGCGTTTTCTTGTGGAAGCTAGGGGCGCGACCCTCACCCCGGATGCACCAGCCACTGGCTTACGCCTTTCAGGGCAAACGCGTTTTCGCGATAAATTCCCAGACAGGTGCCGGGAAAGAAACTGGTGCGTTCTCCCAGCAGCGTCTCGGCCAAATCCGCGACCAGCGGCAAATGAGAGACCAGCAGAACGGCGGCATCGATGCCCAGCAATGCCTCGATTACCAGTTCGACCTTCCCGCCGGGCTCCAAGGCGGGCAAGGGAACCAACCTGGAACCCACCACCTCGTGAACCAGGCCCGCGGTCTCCTGGGCGCGCACGTATGGCGAGTGAAAAATTTGACCGATTGGCGCCCCGGCCGAGCTCAGAAGTTTCGCCTGCGCCCGAACATCGCTCCGACCTTTCGCGGTAAGCGCGCGCAAATGGTCGGGTTTGCCGAAATCACCGGGTTCCGCTTCTCCATGACGTAAGAGGTATAGGTCCGGCATCCTGTGTCTCCCGGATTTAAGGATCCGCGCCTGCCGCGGATCGAATGGCTGTTGAAAAGCATAATGAATGCTTGGCCAATCCGCAAGATAGGTTAGGATGATAGGTCGCGCGGGAGAGGCGGTAACTGAACCTGGTTCTTTTGGGCCGGCCGCTCAAGTTGGACCATGCCCGGCGCCGTATTTTTCTTCCAAAAGGAATCCTCGTGAGCCCTTCGCCAAACGCCATCATCGATGCCCGCCTGCTGGCCGTAACCTGCCTCTATGAATT
>JBGTRP010000739.1:0-4005 GCA_041940685.1 Acanthopleuribacteraceae bacterium | reverse complement strand
AGATCTGGAGGGGGCCGAACGGCTCTGGAAGCAAGCGCTGGAAATTAATCTGCAATTGGGAAACGCCGAGGGTATTTGCCTGAATTCCAATAATCTATCCGAATTGTACCTGTTATATATGGAAACCCCGGAAGCCGCGGCGCCCTTCATCGACAGGGCGCTGGAGTGTTTCGAGGACGAGCCCGATACGCTTTGGCTGGGCGCCCTGTATTATTCTTTCCGAAAACAGTTCGATAAGGCCCTGGCGCTTGGCGAGATGGCTCGGGCGCTGGCTGGAGCGGGTTGGGATCCCGAGAGAAGGCAACAACTGGACATCATTTTTCAATCCGTCCAGGATCGCCAATCCCAAACCATCGAGACACAAAAATAACCCTTCGCCTATTCCTGGCTTCCTGAACCCTCCCCCTGGTTCGTTCATCGGCCGAAAGTGTAAGGAACTCAGGGCCCTGTCCGGTTTCCTGCTTCACGAAACCCTGTCGGGATTTGAAACCGGCCAATCCAGTCCTGCACGAAAGATTGCCTAAATTATTATTGCGGTGAACATTTCATATTTCCGGGTCAGTTTTATTCCCTCCATTCTCCGGACAACCGAGAGCGTCTAAAGGCCAGGTCAGGGGTGGATTTCTTTTTTTGAAAATGAGATTCATGAAATCAGGAAGGTCCCTGGTTCTAGGCGAAGTGAAGAAATTAGAGAAATAGAGAAAGGCCTCGGCACACTGAAATAAAACGACTATATATAATCTATAATATTTGAATTCTATTTCAATGTGAATATTGCCATAATGCCGCAAGATAGTTTAAGGTTTTGAATTTATTTTAACAAATAAATAATTTATTTTTGGGTTTTACGTTGAGTAATTTTCATTCTGTATATTGTTACGATAGCCGTTAACCATAACTATTGGATTGGGTAGAAGCTCTTGTGCTGTTGAATATGAAGCAGTTGTGTTTTATTTTAAGCAGTAAAAGTATCTAAAAACCATATACCAGGGCGTAGAGCTTACTAAGTTGCATGAAAAAACATGGCATCTATTTTGCTCTTTAGGGCAAGGAAGATGTGAAATATAGTTCACGTTGGCGGCGCCGCCTCGCCGCCATGAATGTTCATGCCGCCTCCGGTAGTTCGCGCCGGGGGAACAAGAATTCGGAACCGGTATGCGGGAGTCGATGTCTTTCATCTCCATGATCCACCCACCCCCAAGCCCCCTTTTCGATCACACCCATGATTTCCGCGAGGCCCTTGCCAAGCTGGAGCGTGCAAGCACTCAAATTGATTTGCTGCAATATGAGGAGAGCTTTCCTAAAAACAATTTTCTCGAGGTGCGGGAGGCGACGCTCGCTCTGTTGAATAAGATGTTGGTGTTTCTCGACTACATCCTTGAACTCAAGCACTTGTCCATGGAAGCGCCTCCCTCCATTCAATTAGAAAACGAGAAGATGGCCGCTTTCGACTATACGGGCGAAAATTTTAAAACTTTCATAGACGTTAGCAACATTGTCAAACATAAACTAATGGATAAAGTGAGAGCGCTTCAGCTCATAACTTTTGATGCGAAGAATAAAGATGAAGTTATTGAGCTCCTGTCAAGCTGCTTGAGGTCCATATCAAACTATAAAAATACGAGTGAGGGGTGCCTGTTTGACCATGAAAATTTTAGAAAAACTGATAGCTACAAAAAACGGTTACAGGAATCCATCGGTATTAGAAGAATTTATGCAAAGTTCAGGATGAGGTTAGGGTTGCTCGAGGAAGGCGTTCCCGACCTGCACCGCCGCCTTTTTTCCTTGGGAAATTTGCTTGCAATGGTCGTGGGTCACCGACTCTTTCTTCGTTTCCGCCCGGGTGACCGGATGCTCTTTCGTCAACTGCAACTTCGCATCATTGAGTGGATCAAGCACACCCCGGATGATGGCGCGGTGGGGTTACATCTTTGGCAGGATATCCTGGGCGCCGCCCAATTTCTGATGGAAATCAACAATCGTTGCATTTTGTTCGAAAATGACCGGGATTGTGTCATAGCCCTTAAAAAACTAATCGCAAAGCTTCCGGCGGACGATGTTCTGGAAGGGAAGCCGTTGCAGAAGAGCCAAGAGCTTCTTGGAAGAAGTCTTGATTTAGACGTCTTGTTGCAGGGTGACCAACCGGTTCGGGTGGGGGAATTGGAGGAGATCCTGGATTTCCTGGGAGAGAGATTTGTACGTGAGGTAGAAGATTCAAAAACCACTTAGGAGGAATTTCATGAATTTAGAAGGTATCGCAAAAGGCGCAATGAACAATGTTCCCAAGGCGGTAGCCGCTGGGATCGTGGACATGAGCACGGGGATGCTGTTGAGCATTCAGACCGTTGACAGCCACCCACAGCAGGTGATCGACATTTTGGCCGCGGCCACGAAGGATCTCTTCGAGGGAGACCAGGTGTTACAGATTGAGAAAATGTTCAAGAAGATTCGGGGTGTGGACAATGATGATCATTACTTTCAGGAAATATTGGTTTCATCCACGAACCTCTGGCATTATTTCGGTAGGTTGAAGGCGAATCCGAAAATCGTACTGACCGTGGTCTGCCGTGGCGATGTCAACGTGGGAATGATGATCTCCCAATCGCGTACGCTGGCCGCATCGCCAATAAAGTAAAATGATGAATCAAACCCGGCGCCCTCCATCTCTGGATCGCCCATTCATTGGCGCCAGAAACCTGTGGGCTGGATACGCGGAGAAGGAGGTCCTCCGGGGACTGAATTTCGAGATACCGTGGAACCGAACCACCGCCGTCCTGGGGCCCGGCGGTAGTGGCAAAACCACTCTTCTTCGACTTTTGAAGGGATTGGGCAGAGGTCATGAGGTCTGGTTTCGTGGCTCTTTAGAGGTCGCGGAGGAGACCAACTGTTGGATGCCCCAAACGGTTGCTCCTTGCGACCGTTCTCCGCTCGGCCTCTTTTTTCACGATGACCTGAACGCGGCTTGGCCGTTTGGGAGGCCTTCTCCCAAATGCCGGCGTCGCATCCTGGCCTACTGCGAGAATATTCCGGTTTTCGGCTCGGCCATGGCCCAGGCTCTGGATTGCCCAATTTCCAGTTTGCCCGTGGACCTGGTCCGGGCCATCTGGTTCTCCGCCCTCTTGTTTCGAACCCCGAAGCATTTGATTTTCGATGAACCGGAGGCTGGTTTTGATCCCGCATTTCAGGCATGGATGATCCAAAAACTGGACGGCTTGCGGGGAAAACTGAATATTCTGTTGGCTACTCATAACCTCCGCATGGCGAGGCAAGTTTCCGATCTGGCGATTCTCCTCATCGATGGCAAAATTGTGGAGCAAGGCGATGCGGAGGCCTTTTTTTCAAAGCCCTTTCATCCCAGAACCAAGCACTTCGTTCGGATGGGGGCCTGATCATGCCTCCCTGCGAATTTCATTGGGTGAGAAAAGGTTTGCTGGCCGGGTCCGGCAAACCGGGCCTTTTGACCTCATTCGAGGAGGATATGCGCTACCTGAAAAGTGTGGGTATCGGGATGATTGTAACCCTGACCGAACAACCCCTAAAACCCGAACCACCACCCGAGTTCGGCTTTGAAACCATCCACTTTCCCATCCATGATATGGGTTTTCCCATCCCCATTCAGGCAAAGGGGGTTTGCGAACGAATTCTGGCGTCCATGGAATCGGGTGAAGCGGTATTGCTTCATTGCCGAGCCGGGCTGGGCCGTACGGGCATCATGCTGGCCTGTTGCCTTGTGATGATGGGAGAGGCGCCCGAGGAGGCCCTGACAAAAATTCGACTCATCTGTCCCAACTACGTACAAACGCGAGCACAGGAATCGTTCATTGCCAATTTTGGTCTGTTGCATCGCGAAGGTCTTTAGTTCCCAACCAGCGCCTTTGATGGGCGCCCCCTGGCGTGTGGGAGCCCACCGTTCATGGAGGACCGGCAACAGCCGGGCTTGGGATCGTCTCCTCCGACGCCTACGTCGGCCGGCACCGCCTTCGGCGCCGGGCTTGGGATCGCCTC
>JBGTRP010000738.1:0-4012 GCA_041940685.1 Acanthopleuribacteraceae bacterium | reverse complement strand
TCCCCTCGGAGACAAGGGTGAAGGCGGGGAAGCGAGTGGTTCACGGCGGTAAGGAGCTGATCGAGAAATTGGGCAGAAAGGATCTTTGCCCTTGTGGATCGGGCTCCTTGTTTCAAGAAATGCTGCCTGAAATCCAAGCGCTTTGATGGATCCAATCGGGATTTCTACTCCCGATAACCCGAAACCACGAGCTTCAGGCGGCAGGCGCGAACTTCCATGCTCCTTGCTTGCGGCCTGAAGCTCACATCCTGGTTTCACACGGCCAGGGCGCTCAATTGACCACAGGCGCCGGCGACATCACGGCCTCTGCTTCGCCGCACCGTGGTGAAAACCCCCCTACGCGACAGCCCGCGGAAAAACCATTGCAGCCGCTCCTCCGCGGGTTCGCGCATGCCGGGGCTGTCCGCGTGGGCGTTCATGGGGATCAGGTTCACCAGGGAGGGGAACCGGCGGCTCATGGCCGCGAGGTTTTCGGCATCTGCCTCGCGATCATTGACCCCGGCAATCAAGACATAACTCAGCATGATGCGCTCTCCCTTGCGAAGGGGGTAACGCTCCAAACAGCGCATCAGGGTTTCCAGGGAATAGGCTCGGTTGACCGGCATGATCCGGGAACGCGCCTCATCCCCAGTGGCCGCGACGCTGACCATGAGTTGCGGCCGTTGGGCGCGGCGAGCCAGTTTCTCGATTTTGGGGACCAGTCCCGAGGTGGACAGAGACACATCCTTGTAGGAGAGCACCATGCCGTTGCGGTGGGTGAGGATGTCAAAGGTCCGCATCACGTTTTCGTAGTTGTGCAGGGGCTCGCCCATGCCCATGAACACCACGTTGCAGCGACTGGCCTGGCCACCGGGCGGCAGTTTGTCGCGCAGCATATGCAGCACCTGCCCCACCATTTCCGCGGTGCTCAGATGGCGTTTGAAACCCATGGCCCCCGTGGCGCAGAAGGTGCAGCCCAACGCGCATCCTACCTGCGAGCTTATGCATAGGGTATTGCGTTTGTAGGCGGGCATGAACACGCTTTCCACCTGCCCTCCGTCCCACAGGTGGTAGAGATACTTCACCGAACCATCGTTGGAGGGAAAGGATTGGACCCCCGTGAAGGGCGTGAGGCTCGGCGCATCCGGATCCTCCAGCCTGTGGATCAACCTCGTGGGCAGGCGGTTGGGTTGGAAATCGTCTAGGGAAGCATGGCGTTTGCGGTGGAATCCCGAGAACAGATCCCGTGCATTGACCGCTTTGAAACCCCAGCCGGTGACGAGGGCGCGCATCTCCTCCCAGGTGAAATCGAGCAGGCAGGCAGGACGGGTGATGGGGTTTTCCTGCTCCCAGGGATAGGCCGAAATTTCGTTCAATGCGGATACCTCGCTGGCGGAACTGGAGGGTCGTCTGAACCCGGAGACAAGAGCGCCGCCGTCCACCGGCCGAGTGGCCCACGGAAGACGCCGCTTCCCGGTAGTTGGCGTTCGCGGGAACCGGGCTTGGGCTTGGCCTCCGCGGGATGGGGCCTTATTGCTGATCCGGCGGTGGGGGCGGTCCTTGATCGCCCTTGTTCTTCAGCGCGGGCGGGCAGGACCATTCGCGCGCGAATTGCAGGTACTGACTCAGTTGCCGATCCACGGTTTTTTCGATGCGGTCCTCGAGCATGGCCACGTAGATATGCTCGCCGAAACCGGAGCATTTGCTGAGCAGCAGGTAGTTGATCTTGTTGTAGTAGAACAGGTCCATGGTGCCGATTTCCAGCGCCAGGGTTTCGGCATCGATGGTGTAGGCCAGGCCCTGCTGAAGCTCTCCCGTGAGAATCAGGTAGAAGCCGATGTTACTGGTCATGCGGGCCAGGCCGTCGACGTCCTGCCCTCGATAGTATTCCAGGCCCTGGCGGCTCGACTCCAGCGCTTGGCGATAGTCACCCATGGCGAAGTGAATTTCCGATTCGGTTTCATAAAAGTAACCGTAATTAGGCGTTTCCACCGGTAGCGACTCCGCCAGGTCCAGGTACTGAATGGCGAGATCCAGATCTTCATTTGAAACGAGGAAGTTGGCGATGGTCAGATACAACTGCTGTAGGCTGGAGTATTTCCCCAACTCGGAATAGAGATCCACGGCCATGCTGAAGTATTCCATGGCCTTCCCGCTACCGGATTTGGCCTCGAGCAGACCCGAGAGGTAAAAAGAGTCGGCGCGGGTTTTGGGGTCCAAATTATGCTTATTGAGCGCCAAGTTGAGGTTGCGCGCCTCGTCGTAGGCGCCCTTGGTGTACAGGGTCCAAGCCTGAACGAATTTCTCGCGCTCCGTTCGCGGATCCTTCATCCAGTAAAGCGCGCGCGTGGGCCCCTCTTCCAACAAAACCTTGAACCCGCGTAAGGGAGGGTAGCGGGTTGCCGCCGCGGCCAGAAAGCCCAAACACAACAGCCCCGCGATCAGGGGCCTGCTATACAGGCGCAGAATTCGAAACAACCGTTGTTTACACGCCATGCCTAGCCGTTTGACCCGTGTGCCCGTGGGTAGTTGCAGCAAATAGGGAATTCGCCGTTGGCAACCGGGGCAGCTAAAACAAAAGGTAAACTGGTTTCCGGTCCGCTCCCGGCCGTGGGGAAAAATTTCCATCACGCCCTGAAAACCGCAGGAACATTCGAGGTCGTTGATGGAATCGGGCGGCAAGTCTCCCTTAATAGAATAAAAAGCCAACAGCAGATCTTTAAAAGAGACCTCTTTTCCTCGTACTCGTGCCATGGAAGGATCCCCCGAACTTTAGAAAATTTTACTGAAAAAGTCCGGGTTCTTCAATAGGGTGGCGCAAATCCGCTTCAACGGTTTCCATTGAGAGTCCGGAAGTTTGCGTAACGAGGCTTGATTTTAGGCCCGGATTCCCCAGCCCAGGCATTGAAATTTCGGCCTTTGGAGCGGAAATGGGTCCGGTCCCGAATTAGGATTTGTGCCAGCGCTTGGCCTTCATTTCAAAACGGGGCAGGCTTCCCTCGGAAACCGTTTGAACCGGAATTCTCAGGGCGAGTGCGCTTTTGAGTTCCTCTTGCAAAGCCTGGACCAGCGATTGTGGGCGGGCACAACCGGGAACCGGTTCGATCTCAATGGCCAATTCCGCCATGTTCTCGCGGGAGCTCACCTGAACCCGAAACTCGGCAATTTCCTCAAAGCGTCGCACCACGCGCTCGACCGCGGCCGGGTAAACATTGACGCCGCGCACCAGGATCATATCGTCGATGCGACCCAAAATGCCGCCCTCTAAGCGGTAACAGGAAAGACCGTCCTCGCGCCCGGATGCCCGTTTCACCAGGTCGCCCGTGCGGTAGCGCAGAAGCGGAGAGCCCAAACGGCCCAGGGTTGTCAGCACCAATTCTCCGCATTGGCCGGGCGCTACCGCTTGAGATGTCTTTGGGTCGAGGATTTCCGCGATATAGGCGGATTCCATAATCCGCAGGATCTCCGGGCTCTCGGGCCGCGTGTAGCTGACGGGGCCGACCTCGGTCATGCCGTGGTGGTCGAACAGCCGGGCCGATGGCCACAGGCGTTCCATGCGGGTGCGGATCTCCGCAATGCTCGCGCCCGGTTCGCCGGCCAGAATCAGGCTTCGAATCGAGGAAAGATCGAAATCGCCGATTTCCGCGGCTTTTTCGCCCAGCCGCAGTGCATTGGTGGGCGTGCAGCACAGGGTCTTCACCTCGTTCTCCACGAGCATCCTCAAGCGGGCCAGCGTGCTGAGCCCGCCGCCCGGGAGACAGCGGCACCCTCGATCCGCGGCCGCCTCAAACGCGGTCCAAAAACCCAGGAAGGGCCCGAAAGAGAAGGCGAACAGAACCGGGTCGCCCGTTTGGACGCCCGCGGCCGCGAGGCCGGCCGGAGCGGCCGACGACGTCACCGAGATACAACAGTTTCACTTAGACAAAACTCCGAACTTCGTTCTCGGTTACCATCAGATCGAGCCGTTCGTCATGGCCGTCATGGGGAACCGACGCTACTTCCTGGCCGGCATAACCGAATCCGACCGCGATCA
>JBGTRP010000737.1:0-4014 GCA_041940685.1 Acanthopleuribacteraceae bacterium | reverse complement strand
GGATGCCATTCTTTCAGGCTCCCTCAAATTTTTAGAGACCCTGGCTTAAATCATTTTTTTTCAGATACTTGCGCTTTTAAATCGATTTTTGAGGCCATGACGTAGACGCCTCTGGGAGTTCAATTGAGTTTCCTTCGACGCGTTTCCGACGCGTCGCCCTGCCCTAGAACGGACACCGCGGCCCTCGTCCAACACATGCCCCGCGCTACCGGGCCAAATTCAACCCAGGCCCCAAAACCCGCCTCTCAGGGCGGCCGATTGCTTGCGCGCCAAGGAGAGAAGGGTCCCTGAGCGGAGGCTTGTCGACGGGCTCTTTTTAGCCCACTAAAGGACGTAAATATCTGATTTTATATCACTTGCGGACTGGCCCGGAGTTTGCTCCATGATGGGCGGACCAAGTCTATCAGCGGGGAAAGCATGAAGTTTCGCTCACCTTTTGCCATCGAGATCCTCAAGTACATCGCGGGACGTCCCAAGGGGCGCGACAGCTTAGAGGGCATCCTTCATTGGTGGTTGGTGGAAAGGCTGGTAGCCATCCACCAGCCCGAGGTGGTGGCGTCCGTGGAAGAACTGGTGGAAAAGGGGTTTCTGCTCGTGGAGGGCATTAGGCGGCCAACCTACCGCCTCAACCCGAACGCCGACTTATCCGGCATGGAAGGAGCCGCGCCATGATGGAGAGCAGAGGCTCACTGGCCGGCCAGGTGGTGGAAGACCTGAGCTTTCGACCCTTGGCCGCTTCGGAATTCGAAGCGCAACTGAAGGGACAGCCAGGCAAAGCCTACAAAAAAGCGGGCGGATACTTTTGCTTTCCATCCTTGCAGCCGGGAGGCTACCAACTACAAATCACGGGGCGAGGACTGCAAACTTTCCAGCATGAGGTCAGGGTTACAGATGGTCCGTGTCTACTCCAAACCCATGGACAGAACGAATTCTGGGCGCGGGTCGAGGACAGCCGGACCACCGCGGAGGGAACCGAGATTTCCTTCAAGCCCATGAACCTGCCCCGGCCCATCGAGGCGGGCGCGCCGGTGATCGGTCCCAACTTTAGGGGCCGTCTGGTTCACCGGCTGGGGCCCGGCGTGGAGGCCGCGGCCTTCATCGATACGGAGGAACCGATTCGCGCCGGCCGGCTGATTCGTTTGGTGCGCAATTGGTCCTGCCGCGCGCGCCTTGGCCCTTTTCGCCAGCTCGCCCCGCGGATGCTTTCCCTGGCCGGGTTGGTCCGCCTCGGCGGCGCGCCCCTCGCGGGCGCGAGCGTCCGCATCAAGACCATAGATGACAAACGGCTCTTTTGGCATCGGGTCGGAGAGGCCCGACTGGCCACGCTCGGCCGAGTGGGAACCCTGCTGGGCGCCGCGGGAGATTTGGAAATGAAAACCGATCGCCGCGGTCTTTATCACCTGTACCTATCCGCCGCCAAGGTCAGAAACAACCTTTGCCTTGAAATCCGGAGCCATGGCCGCGCCCGCCTCCTAACCCTGCCGGCCGGACAGGGCCGCCGCTTCCACGAAACCGATTTATGAGGAGTCGTTTTTGAAAAACGGTCCACCCCAACACCAAACCGAAAATAGAGCAAAAAGGAAGGTAAATCATGCCTGAATATCTCGCACCGGGAGTATTTGTAGAAGAAGTTTCCTCCGGCAACCGGCCTATCGAGGGGGTGGGCACCTCCACCGGCGCCATGGTGGGCCGATCCTTGAAAGGACCGGTCAACCAGCCGATCCTGGTCACCAACTTCAGCCAGTACCTCAGCATGTTCGGCTCCTACAAGGCCGAATACTTTCTCAGTTACGCGCTGCAACAATTCTTTTTCCAAGGCGGCAAACGCTGCTACGTGGTGCGGGTCTATAAAAACAAAAAATCGCCGGCGGAGGGCGAGAACCCGGATGGCGTCGCCAGCGCCACCCTGGCCGAGGAAGCCAAGGAGATTCTCTCCATTCGCGCCAACAGCCCCGGGGCTTGGGGCAACAAGCTGCGCGTCCGCACGGGGGCGCCTCCGCTCGACCCCATGGACCCGGAAAACACCGCCAAACGGTTCAACCTCTACGTGGAGGAGGAGATCGAAGGCAAGTTCCAGCCGATCGCGGGCTTCGAGGCGCTTTCCTTCGTGGAATCCACGCAAGAGGGCCTTCCCAACCCGGGTTTCCTGGAGCGCGTCGTCAACGGCGCCAATCCCTATATCGAGGTGGCTATCCTGGATGAGGACATTATCGAAACTCCGGATTCCTGGCTCGAGACGCGCGAGGTCTTCACGGTCTACGACGCAACGGGTAAACCGGCCTATGAGTTGCCGGTGAAATCCGGCATCGATGGCGACGAGCTTTCGGCGGCCCTGCTGGAAGTGGATGGGGAAACGGGCAAAAAGCTCGTGTTGCGGGTGAACGGACCCGATGCGGAGAACCCGGCGGAGGATCGGGAAATCGACGTGGACGTGGCCGATTTGGCCAAGCTTGAGGATGTGGCCGCAACGGATTTTCTGGAAAAGCCGGTCAAATTGGAAGGCGGGGGCGCGGCGCAAGTGGGTCCGCTCGACTTCCAACGGCAGGAGGGCGCGGTGATCGCGCTGACCGGCGGTAGCGAGGGCGCAATCCTGGACGCCAGCGACTACATCGGCCGCGCGGGCACCAAAACGCGGCCGGCCACGGGCCTGAACGCATTCCATCAGGTGGACGACATCAACATCGTCGCCATTCCGGATTTACAGGCGCCCATCACGACCGGAAACCGGCGCGATGCGGCCCTGCGCGGCATGAACTTCTGCGATGGCCGCGCGGACTGCGTGTTCCTGATCGACCCGGCCAAGAACCTTTCGCCCCAGGATGTGCGTGACTACAAACAGGGCACGGGCGCGTTCCGGGGAAACGCCTTCGCCTCCAGTTACGCGGGCATGTACTATCCCTGGATTTGGATTTCCGATCCCCTGACCGGCGGGCGCAAGCTGTTCCCGCCCTCCGCCGCGGCCATGGGCACCTACGCGGGAACCGATGTCAAGCGCGGCGTTCACAAGGCGCCCGCGGGCACCGAGGACGGCAAGGTGAAGGTTGCCGTGGATATCGAACGCGAGATCACCAAGGGCGAGCAGGAGATTCTCAACCCCATCGGCATCAACGTCATTCGCAAATTCCCCGGCTCGGGCATCGTGGTCTGGGGCGCGCGGACCGTGTCATCCGATCCCGAGTGGCGCTATATGAACGTGCGCAGATTGTTCCTGTTCCTGGAAAAATCCATCGACAAGGGCACCCAAACCTATGTGTTCGAGCCCAATGACCGCGTGCTCTGGGGACAGATCATCGCCAATGTTTCCGCTTTCCTTCGCATTCAGTGGAGCGAGGGCAAACTGGTGGGCGTCAAACCGGAGGAGGCCTTCTTCGTCAAGTGCGATGAAGAGACCAACCCGCCGGAATCGGTGGATCTGGGCCGCGTGATCACCGTCATCGGCGTGGCGCCCTCCAAACCGGCTGAATTTGTCATCTTCCGCATCAGTCAATGGCGGCCGAACCAATAGGCATAGATCAGAAACGGTAAAACGGCTCAGGCTCGATTGCTTCGGAGCCGAGCCCGGGAAGGAGGATTTGAATGGCCAGGAGAGAAACCGATCCTTTTGCCGCCTTCAACTTCAAGTTGGAGTTGGGCGGCGTCACCAAGGGGGCATTTTCCGAGTGCTCGGGGCTCAACGCCGAGGCCGATGTGATCGAGGATCGCGACGGCACCGAAAAGGCCTTGAGCGTCCGCAAACAACCCGGTCTCTTCAAATATGGCAATGTCACGCTCAAGCGCGGCGTCACGGCGGACAAAAGCCTGATCGACTGGCTCAAAAAGGGCGCCGATGGCGAGGTGGACCGCAAGGACCAGGTTTCCATCGTGCTCCACGATGAGAAAGGCGAGGAGAAGCTACGCTGGAACCTGCTCAACGCCTGGCCCAACAAGTGGAGCGGGCCCGATTTGAAGGCGGCCGGCGGAACCGAATTGGCCATCGAGTCTCTGGAATTCGTCTGCGAAGGCGTGGAGTGGCAG
>JBGTRP010000736.1:0-4014 GCA_041940685.1 Acanthopleuribacteraceae bacterium | reverse complement strand
CTGTTCTGGAAGGTTTTTTTCATACTGGCGTTGGCGCTCTTCGCGGTCATGTCGGTTTGGGTCATTATTGGAGGATTCGCCGATATCAAGCGGCTTTTTGATCAATTGCGGGAGCCTGGGCGTGATGGAGATGAAGAGCCGTGAGTCTCGCGGTATCCGCCCCGGGCCGGATCTGCCTGTTTGGCGAGCATCAGGACTATTTGGACTTACCGGTAATCGCCGCGGGCATTGACCTGCGCGCCACTGTACGGCTCCGGGCAAAAATGCCTCGCCAAATTCGCCTCGATCTCCTGGATTTGGGCCATAGGCTTACCTTTACCAATCGAGGCCAGCGTCTTCCTTATCGGCGGCGGCGGGATTACTTTCGCGCCGTCTACAATATCCTGCTGGAGGAAGGCCTCCGTTGGCCCGGCGGGCACCACTGCGACATACGCAGCCGGTTGCCCATCCAGGCGGGCGCATCCAGCTCTTCCGCGCTGGTGGTGGCCTGGCTTGGTTTCCTGTTGGCCGCGGCCGGGGACGCCCGTTTCGAGGATCGGGAATGGGTGGCGCGCCTGGCCTATCGCGCCGAGGTTCTGGAGTTCCGGGAGCCCGGCGGCATGATGGATCAATTCGCCTGCGCCCTGGGCGGGGTCATTCTATTGGATCCGGTTGAGGTGAAAGCCCGCTTCCTGCACCCCGATTTAGGGGCTTTTGTGCTCGGCGATTCGGGCGAGCCCAAGGATACGATGCGCATCTTGAGCGATGTCAAGCAAGGCGCCCTGGAAGCCGTGAAGGAGATGAAAAAGCTCGATACGAGTTTTCGGCTGAGGACCACCTCCCGCGAGGCGGCTCGACCGCTGCTGGATCGCTTGCCTCAACGGCAGCGGGAGTTGTTAGACGCAAATCTTGTCGATCGCGACCTTTTGCGCCGCGCTGAGGATTTGATGCGCTCGCCGCAGCTCGACCACGAGCAATTCGGCCGCCTGCTGACGCGCCATCATCACCAGCTCAGCCGCAAGAAACGAGTATCCACCGCCAAGATCGACCACATGCTGGAGGCCGCGCTCGCGGCGGGGGCCCTGGGCGGCAAGATCAACGGCTCAGGTGGCGGCGGCTGCATGTTCGCCTACGCTCCGCATGACCCCGAGAAGGTCATGGCCGCCATTGCCGCCGCGGGCGGAAAACCCTACCTGATTCATGTGGATCGGGGGCTGGCCCGCCAACCGGCTGATGAATGATAAGCCTTTTGGCGTTCCTTTCAGGGGTTCGCCTGGAACCATCCAAGGCGGGCGGGAATCCTCAGATTTGGGAGCTTCGCCTCCACAGCTTGAACAAAAGCAGCACCGGATTGTGGCTGGTCGGTAAGTCCAGCTCGGCCAGCCTCGCTCGGACCTCGGGCTCCAGGGCGCTTTGCTCCATGCCCTCGGTGTAGACCTTGATCAGATGTTCGCCATCGGAAAACCAAAACGAATAAACATGGTCCGTGAGCAGGTTGGCCCGCAAAAGATTGCCGTGGCGGTCATAGACATCGATGGCCTTTTTTAACTGAACGAGGACGAGATCTCCCATTGGCAGGATTTTTTGATTGGACCATTTTGGCATTATCCGCCGCATCATGTATTGCTGTAGCTTGGGTTTGTGGTGAAGGTTCTCATAATCTTTCGGCATTATAAACCGCTCCTCGTCGCGAGGAACGCGACCTCCCAACTCCGCCAAGCGGTTGCCGTTGCGGTCAAATACATCGATGCTCGTTTTGAAAGGCGAACCTGACCAGATGCGCCCATCCACCATGGCGAAGGCGGTGTGGGCGACATTCACGCTTCTCTCGGCGCCCGCGCGCGCTACCGTTTCGATCCGCTCATCAAATCCGAATAGAATTTTTGCCTTATCCGGATCGACGGCAACATGGTTGGGCGCGTCGATGGTGAGGCTCTGAAAAGCCGAGATGTAAAGGCGGTCCGGCTGGGGCCAAAGAAAGCTAAAATTGGCGGCAATGACGCGGCCATCGTAGTGTAACGGGGTTTCGCGGACGAAACGCCCCTCACCGTCGAATGCCAGGATCTTGCGGGACAGTGGGTCGCAAACACCCACCAATCCACCATAAATTGAAAGCACTCGCTGGGGCATTTGGTACTCGCCGGGACCTTGGCCAAAACCGCCCACCATATCGACAAAACGCCCATCCCGCTGAAACCGGAAGACGGTCTCACCCAACCGGTCCGCGACCCACCATTGATCCCGGTGAAGGATCAAATCCGTGACCTCGCCCACGATCGAGGAATCGAGAGTTTCCAGGACCACTGCCTCTTCCAGGTGCAAAAGCGCTTCGAGCTTACCGGCCGTGGCCAATGGGCCTATTTCACCAGCCTCGAACAGCGGGGCCGCGGGGAAAGTTTCCACGACCTCGCCGGATGGTAGCGGGATGTTCTCGTGAAGTTGGGCGGGATCCAAACCAGGGCCGCAAAAGATGATGAGCGGAATCACGAAAAGCGGTAGGTATTTCTTCAAAAGCATCTTTCCTACCTGACAATCAAGAAATTCGCCCAGGTTTACAAAAAGGCGGTAGGCCCGATAGCGGAACCGCCCGTGCGCCTGGACTCGGTAAGAGCCGCCCCGGGCGGCGAACTCGCCACCCGGGAAAGCCGTGAAATTTGCGAAATCAGGCCTTAGTTTGTACAGGTGGGCTCAGGACATTCCTCCATACCCCCATCAATACAAAAGCCCACGGTTCCTCCAGGGCAGGAAGCAAGCCAGACAATATAATTTTCTCCTGAGAGCGGGTAGGCTCGCGAGGGAAGTAAGAAGACCGCGGATGCGGCCACCAGGGAGGCTAGAAATACGAGTTTCTTTTTCATTTGGTGCTCCTTTCGGTGCCGTGAAAGCACAAACAGCATCCACTTAGGTGTGGATGATTTTCCAGGGTTTTTCAACGGATTCGACTTGGTTTCCCAAGGAGACGCATGGAAGTGCGGCAGGCCCTTCGAGTTCAATCGAGATTTTTCCCGAATTGGCTAAGGGCAGGGTATCGGACAGGCTTCAATGCCTCCATAAAGGCATAAAACCTCGTAACAGTTTGAGTTGTTAAATAAATAAACTTGCCATTGCTCCACCTCGAAATCATTGGCGTATAAGGGCAGGAGCATGACCGCGGCAGCAACGAGCAGGGCCAAAGCAAAGATCCATTTCTTTTTCATATGAATTCCTCCTTCTGAAGATGTGAATGGCGAGTTCCCATTCACTGTTTGTGAAATGTCGTGTGGCAATGCCGTATCAGCCTCCGCTAACGGGAAGGACGTCGGGTTTTCCCGTAGATGCAGTTTCCCTGAGGCCGTAGACCGCCAGTAACCGGCCCAGCATTTCACGGAGTTCTGCCATTGCTTGGCCGTGGATGCTTTGGTTGGGCGAAAGCGATGTCCAACCCACGACTTGGTTTTTGGTTTGGTCGTGAATGCCCATCAGCGTGTGCGGCAGCCCCAGAGAGGTGGTTTCATTCTCCAGAAGAATGGGATAGCCCACCTTGCCCATTCTTCTCAGATTGGCCAACTCCACGGAGTTCTGACCGCGAACAACCAATAGAAAGTTGACGCGATTGCCGTAATGCTCGTGCAGGTTTTTCATTTCGGTCAGCGCCTTGGAGGTACAGGTGCCGCAACTGAGCTCGGAGTAGTAGAGCAATAGGGTAATGGGGCTGGTGAAGTGTTCCTCAGGCAGGAATTCGCCAAAGGCTTCCAGTGCGGTCAATTGTTGATTGTCGAGGGGAAGGATGCGCCTCGAAAAGGAACCGGGAGGTTGCCGCGCCACCTGGCAGGCGCTCAGTAACAGCAGACTCCACCGAATACAGCTCAAGATCTCCCCCTCAAATAGGTGATAAAATCATAATCGAAAATATTACGAGATTTCAAGTAGAATTTTAAATTTTGTTAATTTAATGAATTTATTTATTACATATTATTTTTGTACTTTTACGTTTTTATTTATTTTAAATAAATTTTAAATAAAATAAGTATTTTAATTCATTCTTCTGATAATAAA
>JBGTRP010000735.1:0-4025 GCA_041940685.1 Acanthopleuribacteraceae bacterium | reverse complement strand
GTGGTCAAGGATCACATCAACTATTCTAAGTGGTGGGATAGCGTCGGACATATCGATCAAGGCAGTAGTAGTTGGACCCGCATCGAAGCCTCTCTCCTGTGGACCGCGCAACAATCCTTCGATTACTTCAAAAATGCGCATGGGCGCCATGGCATGGATGGCGCCTGTGAGGACCTGATGATTTGGGCGAATGCCCCCCAGACCTATTACACGGTGAAAGAACAAGGCGACAAGTCCGCTATTTTTGCCGCCAGCCATGAGGGCGCCGCATTGGATAATATGGGCCACGAATTCACCCATGGGGTGATTCGACGTTCCTCCCATCTGGGTAACGCGGGAGAAACAGGCGCCCTCAATGAATCTTTCGCGGACATTTTCGGTACGATGGTGGAGAGGGAAGTGGTTGGCGATGCCAATTATGATTGGTTGATTGGAGGCGATTTCGGTGCGTTTCGCTCGATGGAGAACCCTTCCTCCTTCGGGCACCCCGACACATACGGAGGTCCCGGTTGGAGGAATGTGAATGGCTGTACTCCTTCCGAAAATAATAATCATTGTTGGGTCCATCAGAACGCCGGTGTCCAAAACAAATGGTTCCAGTTGCTGGTGGAAGGCGGAACCCACAATGGGATTGCGGTGGCCGGCCTGGGAGAAAACTATGCCCGTACCATCGCCTACCGCAATATGACATGTGAAATGTGTTCCAATGCTGATTACTTCGATGCCCGTGAAGGTGCGATCGATGCCGCGGAAACCCTCTACGGTCCCTGCTCCAATCCGGTGATCCAGGTAACCAACGCCTGGGCGGCGGTGGGCGTTGGTCCACCGGCCAACTGCACCCCGCCGCTGAGTGGTTATATCAGCGGTCCCTTGACCTTGTCTTTCAACCAGATGGGTACCTGGCACGCGATCGTGACCAATGGTGTCGCCCCCTATTCCTACCGCTGGTCCAACGGCGTCACCAGTTCGAGTATGACCACCGGGTTCTCGACCACGGGTTACCACCAATTGTCCGTGACCATCACCGATGCGGCCAATCAGGCGCGGACCTACAATCTGACCGTGTATGTCCAAGCGGGTTCCTGTGGCGTGTGCGAAGAATAGACAAACCGTGAACGGTTTGGGCTCTGGGAGAAACTTAAAAAGCCCTTTTGCATTGATGGATTGCCTATAGAATGGTCCAGTAACTCAACTCCAGAATCGGAGGTTTTCTTGGTTCCTCGCGAAGACGAGATACCTGATCTGGGCGATGGCCTCATCCCGTATCAGTACCAGCCAAAACCAATTGGCATCACAATCCTCGCAATCCTCCAAATTCTGTGGGCCTCCTTCTTGTTATTAGTCTGCAAAGTATGGTGGCCCCATATCGCCGACCACGGCCTGGGCGTGGATACAATATCTCCGATTCTCATTTCTTCAATTTGCCTACTTTCCATGGGGGCGGGGCTTGGCCTTTTAATGGACGCCAAATGGTCATGGTGGGTCACGGGCATTTTATGCTGTGTAAGCCTACCCCTGTCTTTTTTCGCTATTGCCTCTTCCTGGCTCTACTTTTTGATCCACCTTCTGGTCCTCGTGTATTTGTTGAAGGACAAGGTGAAACGCGTTTTTCTCATTCAAAAGAGCCGGATTCATGCGATGGCGATTATGGCATTAGCCGCGGTAGGGATATATCTCGTCTCAGGCCTACTGTCTCTATTGTTAAAATTTCTTATTTAATCCGTTTTGTACCAAAGCCTTTGGAGGTTTTCCATTTTGAATTGAACGGAGCCGCCTGGCGGTAAAGGAAGAAGGTGTGGGAGATCGGGCGGCGGCAGGGATTCTGACTCAAGAACCTACTCCCCCGCCCCGCGACGAGCCCCAGCGCCGCGCGGTGTACGAAGGGAGGCGGGGGTTGAAAAATGAGCGGATTGGGTATTGGCATGAATGTCGGCGTTATAGAGAACCCAATAGAATCCAACCGCGACTTAAAGTTTCTGGTGCCCCCACTTTTCATGGTAAAGGTCAGGACAGACTCATTGAAGGCAATCAAATCCTGTACAGTTTGAATCGGGACAGTCCAACTGTTCGGAAATGCTTAACGTGGGCCTGCAAGTGCTGGTCGCCGTAACGGAGACCGTACCTCCGCTGATGCTGCAACCATTCGGGTAAGAGATCGTGGCCAGGCTGTCGTTGGAACTCAAGGTTCCCTCTCCCGAGTAACTCCAACTGAAACTGTACTCATCGTCGCCACCCAGGGTATAAGCAAAACAACTTTGGGTATCCGGACCATCGATAAAGCATTCCAGGCCCAAACTCGTGGGGGAACAGGAACATTTTCCGTTAACGCCAGCGGCATATTCACGTTGAATTTCGGCTCCTGAAAGCGCCTTTTTATAGAAAGAATCCGGCGCGCGCAATAAACGCCTCTTGGCAAATTTGTGGGGAGAAATTTTGGTTGGCTATAAATATTTAGGCCGATGGCCGCGAAAAACGCCAAGGTCCTCCATCGCCAAAGCCGTGGTCATTTTGCTTTCCAGGTGAATTCATAGATAAAGCGATAGTATCCAAGTCTTAACATTTCCAATCGCTTTGATTGGGGTTTCGGGAAGAAAGAGAGCCCCTGCTTTCGCCATTGTTTTCCGCGGCTGGATGCCTTATAGTTGGAAATAACAACTCACCCTTAAACCTCTTATTCTTGCAGGATTCAGATATAGCTACTAGGATATGTTTTCCATGAAAAAAGTCAAGCCGATTGCCCTGTTGTTTCTTGTTTTTGCTCCTTTCGCGGCAACTAGAAACCTCGAATACGCGTTGGAGGAGATACCGCAGAATTTCCTGCTCGGCAATATCGATTTTAGCGACGATGGCCGCTTCCTCGGCGTCTTTGCGGGAACCGTCTCGCGCGTGAATGTGGATACCGGACAGGTCGATGTGCTGGACCCCCAAGTGCTTCAGCACTTGCATGATGCCTGTACGATCAATGCCGACGGCAGCCGGGTCGCGGTCAACGGCGTTTATTATCCCAACACGTCCTATGGGGTTTTCGTCTATGATTTCAATACGGCTCAAGTCATTCCCGCCATTGAGGCCAGCTCTGGCGACTCTTCCTTCGTGGCCCCATCGATCAGCGGAAATGGCCAACGGGTGCTCTTTGTAGGCCGTATCGACCTGGGCAACAATGCCGACGGCAGTTTGGAGATCTTCCTGGCCGACCTCCCATCGGGAGAGGTCCTTCAACTCACCGACACGCAACCGGGCCCGAGCGTATTGACCCATTATCCATCCGGCATCAATTTCGATGGGAGTAAGGCCTGTTTCAACGGCGATCATGGCGGGCCGGGTCCCGGGCTTTTCCTGTGGGAGGAAGGTCAGGGCGTCCGGACCCTGACGGATATTGAGGTGAACGATCCTTCCATGAACCAGGAGGGCACGGCGATCGTGTTTTCCTCGAGAAATTCACAAACCTTATACTACGATATTTACGTGTACGATCTGACCACCGAAACACTGGAGATCGTGGCCGTAGGTAATGATTTTGACAGTACCCTGATCCCTGAGATCAGTGGCGACGGCCGGTGGATCGTGGTTACTTCCGCGGGCAATTTGACGGGTCAACACTTTGGATCTACGGTGTATGTGCTGAACCGGCAGGGGGGGATTTACCCGGTTGCCGATTCGCATAATGTAATTTATCCCCGGATCAGCCATGGCGGAGAACGCATTCTGTTTTGGCAGGGAGAATTGGCTGGCGGCCGGCTCTTTTTGGGAAGTTGCCAGGAACTGGTGCCCGTGTTGTCCCCATTGGGTTTGGCGCTGTTTAGCCTGGCGCTAATGGTCGGCGCCCTTTTCTTTTTAAGGCCTTTTTCTAAGAGTTCTCCCACAAAGTAAATTTACAATGGTTTGATGATGTGGGAACTTGTGTTTTGTCAATCATTTCATGCCGCAATGGGGGTTCATTTGGAAATCAAAGAAAAACTCGCGCAAAGACGCATAGCTCGCCAAGAAAATATCTCTCAACCTTCTTGATTTAAAAAAGGTAAATA
>JBGTRP010000734.1:0-4026 GCA_041940685.1 Acanthopleuribacteraceae bacterium | reverse complement strand
TGAGGCGCTGCAGCGCGCCGACCACGTGGTCACCGTGGCCGAGGCCCTGCGCGCGGTGGCGCGCGAGGTCGGCGTGCCCGCCGAGCGCGTCACGACCTTCCGCAACGGCGTCGACGTCGAGCAGTTCGCGCCCGGCTCGCGCGCACCTCGACGGGGATGTCGTGCTCGGCCCACGACCGGGTGATGGCGTCCTGCTGGTCGGCGTCGGAGACGACGCTGACCGCGACCAGCCGATCGGGGTTGAGCGAACGGGCGTAGGCGATGGCCTCCAGCGGCAGAAAGCCGAAGGGATCGAAGACGGACGGCATCACGTACAAATCTGCTTCGATAAAAATTCGCTCCATTTGGCGGCCTTTCAACAGCCCAGTGAAGTAGAAATGCTTGCTCAGGCCCCACTCGTTCACCTTGCGGATGGTGTTCTCCAATTTGTCGCCGCTGCCGCAAATCACGAATTTCACCTTGTCGTAATGGCGGATCACCTTTTGGGCCGCGTCCACGAAATACTCCGGGCCCTTCTGGAAGATCAGCGGCCCTACGAAAAGCACCATTTTTTCGTCCTTGGGCGACCGTCGGGCAATTTTGTAGCGCCGCTGCCCCTCGTCACGGCTCACCCCGTTATGCACCACGGAAACCCTGTGCTCGGGCACTCCGTACTCCTTGCCCAGCAGTGCCTTGGCGTGATGGCTGACGGTCACCACATGATCGGCCTCGCGCAAGCCCCATTTCTCCAGATCGTCGATGATTTGATTGCGCCTCTCGCCGCGTTGAGATTCCAGCGAATGCACGTGAAAAACGACTCTCGCGCCGGTGAGCTCCTTGAGCTTGAGGGCGGTGGGAATGGTCATCCATTCATGGGCGTGGATCAGGTCGCGGGGGATATCCCGCAACAGGGGAACCGCCTCATCGGTGAAACGGTCGGCCCGCGCCAAAAGTTCGGGGCCGTAATGGTGGTGCATGCCGAAGTAACGGTGCTCACCAGGCTCCATCTCTTCTTGAGCCTCCGGGGAACCCATTTCATCTGCTTCCGAAACCGCGACTGTTCCATCCATCGCGGCGGCCCGCCGGATCTTGAGCGGCGGCTGTTTTTTAGAGTGCGCCTGATCGTCAGCCCGTTCTTGGGCGTTGAAGCGGATGGCTTCCGTCATCTCGCGCCGATCCAACACGGAAATTACGCGCATATGGCTTGCATGCTCGTCGCCCTTTGCCTCGGGCAGTGCAAAAACCAGGTCGAGGCCGCGTTGCGCGAGCGCCTCGCTCAACCCGTGACAGGCCGGCCCCAGGTTTCCACGATGATGCGGCGGGTACTCCCAACCCAACATCAGGATCTTCATCAAACCTCCCATGGGCGAACTATCTACCAACGCCGATTCCAGAGCGCCTTCAAGCGCCGCGATCCATCGCGGCGGTCCGTGGCTTGCCGCGCTGATTTGCTTTATCCGCTCTTCGGCTACGCGTTTTCAGGTCCCGGTCCAGGCTTCGCGCGAGCAGAGCGATGCGCAGCAACTCGGCCAGGCTCCAGGCTTGCGCCGGAGCGCCGCGCGGGTGGTGGGGCGCATCGCCATCGAAGATTTCACTAACCTGACCCAAGCAGGCCCGATCCAAATGGCGTTCGAAGGCCTGAAGGATAGAAGCAATGACCTTGCGCGCCTTGGCCGGTCCCTCTACATTCAAAACCGCGTCAAAATAGGGTCCGAGCAGCCAGGGCCAGACGGTGCCCTGGTGGTAGGCGCGATCGCGGCTAGCCACATCGCCGGCGCATTTGCCCTGGTAGGCGGGGTCCTCGGGATCCAGGGTTCGGGGCCCATAGGGCGTCATCAGCCGCGCGCGCACGATTTTGAGAATGGAGCGACCCTTGCTTTTGGAAACCACGCGAAAGGGCAATGCCAAAGCCAGCAGTTGATTGGGGCGCAAGCTGGGTTCCGGCTCGGCGCCATTGTGGGAATCGGCCAAATAACCGGCCTCTTCCAACCAGAACGCCTCCTGAAAGGTGACCCTGAGGGAGGCGGCGATCCGGCGCCAGATTTGGACGAAGTCCCTGCGGCCGCGGCGCTTGGCAATTTCCAGGGCGTAACGGACCGCGTTGTAGAAAAGCGCATTGACATCCACGGCAAAGGGTGACCGAGGGGTGACGGCAATTCCGTCCACCCGGGCGTCCATCCAGGTCAGCGGCCGCGGATGAGAGCTCGCGTAGAGCAACCCGGATGGCCGCACGTGAATGCTTTTCACCTTGTGCTGCAACATGGTGTTGAGCATGTCGAGCACGACCGGCTCCCAACGCTTGACCTTTTCCGCCCCGGCATGGGCCTCGTACTCCTGAACGGCGCGGATAAACCACAGCGAGGCATCCACGGAATAACCGTTGCTGGCCATGGGGTCCCGCGCCAGAATATTGGGTATCAGGCCGTGTTTGAGCCGTTTGCGGAAGGTGTCGAGCACCCGGGCCGCGAGGCCGCGTTTGCCGCGCGCGAGCGTGAGTCCGGCGAGCGAGATAAAGGTATCGCGCCCCCATTCACCAAACCAGGGGTAACCCGCCACCACCGAGGCATAACCCCGCCCCGGGCGGATCACAAACGCATCCGCCGCGCGCTCCAACCTGGCTACCAGCCCTTGGCCGAGCGGTTTCGCGGATGGAGCGGGAAAGGGCGGGAGCGATTTGTCCTCAGGCCAGACGCCCACATCCAAACGGAAGAGGTCCTTCTCGCCCATTGGATGGGAAAAGTGGCCTGGACAAAAGTAATCCTCCTTGCCGAGGTAGCCGCGCGCGGCCTCTTCTTCATAACAGACGCGGTAATTCCAAAAACCATCGGCCTGAAAGCGCGCATGGGGCGCGGTTTGCATGAACAAACCCGGGAATCCCCGGTAGAAGCGGAGCCGCACCAGGCCCTCCTCCTCGGCCACGCGCCCGTCGAGCACCGCATTTTCGTAGTGCAGATGGTGGGCGTTCCTGCAGGTGAAATAGGGAAACAGCAGCAGTTCGGCGTCAGAGCCCGCGTTCTCCAACTCGTATTCGAGGCGGACCTGATGCGTCTCGGGGTGCAGCCTGAGGCGGCGGGTAAGCAGGGCGTCTCCCAGCCGGTAACGCCAGGTGGGCGCGGGTTCGGCGTTAAAGGCCTCCAAATGCTGAAAACCCTGGGGGTGGATAGCGCCGTCGTATTGAAAGCAACCCAGCGCGTAGGTTTGCGTTCCCAAACGCAATACCTCATTTACCTCGGCAAAAAGGTGATGGGGCTCCTCGTAGCATTCCAGCCGCGCGACCAACAGGCCATGGTACTTTCGCGCGGGCAGCCGTTCGGGCGTACCCATGGCGAAATCGCCCAGGCGGTTGGCGATCAGCCACTCGCGCGCGATGCCGTTCTTGGGATGGGTGACGCTCTCTCGGTCCGCCTCTTCCCTTTCCCGTTCATGCTCCCTCGTTTGCTTGTTGGTCATGGAGGGTAATTGTAGGAAAGAACCATCAAAAAATCATTAACTATCGCGCATCTGGCCTGCCCTAAGGGTCAAATCGGCATCGGGAAGGTGAGCCTTTGCACTTTTTCGACAGCCCTCGCTTGCGGCCTGGGGCGGGGGTGATTAGAATAGACGGGTATCCCAGCCACTGAAAGTGAATTACTTACGGGGTTCTCTTTAATCAAGGAGTTTGCTATGCCTGAAGAAAACGGCCAACCAACATCGACGGACAACAACAACGCCTCTCCACCGCCACCGCCGCCAACCGGAGGTCCGCCACCACCGCCCCCTTCTTCCCCCTCCGGAGGAGGCGGCAGCAAAACGGGTATGTTGGTGCTGGCCTATCTGGGAATTTTCGCCATCATCCCGCTGGTCTCGGAAAAGGACGACGCCGAGGTCCAATGGCATGCCAAACACGGACTCGTTCTGATGGTCGCCTGGGTCATCCTATTCATTGTGCTGGGCATCTTGACCTTTATTCCAGCGCTCGGCGCCATTCTCGGCTGTGGTCTCTACCCCATCCTCTCGCTCGTCATTTTGGTCGTACACATTCTGGCCATCGTCAAGGCGACCAAGGGC
>JBGTRP010000733.1:0-4027 GCA_041940685.1 Acanthopleuribacteraceae bacterium | reverse complement strand
TGAGGATCCCGTGCTTCATGGCGTCATTCTAAAGTTCGGTATGGGTGTGGGTCAAGGAAATAGCGTGGTTCTCCATACCCCTTGGCGATCGAGGTTTTACCTCTTGAAAGTCGATTCACGGCGCATGCCCGGCCTGGCTGTCTATTCCCTTGTGTACGAATGGGGCGAATTCGTGTATGGTTCGCTCCTGAATGCGGGCTTGACCAATAGGACCCGCGTTTTTATGGCGGGTTTCGCAGCTTTCCCCTTGAAACCCTGAAATTGGGAATAGCGTATAGCCGGGAAGGTTTTGTCTCACCGAGCCGCTGCCGAGAATCAGCCCTGAGCCCATGGTTTTGGAGCCAAGCAGCGGTTGCCCGATTCGGGAAACCATGAATATTCAAACGAGATCGATTCAAACCATTGATACTTACCATGCGAATGTTTTTGTTTTTGGCCCTGTGTTCCGCCGTGCAATTGATCGCTCGGGCAGGGAGCTCGGAGGGTTCTCGGGCGGAGGACTGGCCTCATTGGTTGGGGCCGGAACGCAATGGCGTATCCCCCGCGAAGGGTTTGTCTGAGGCTTTTCCGGAGGATGGGCCGGCGGTGGCGTGGCGACGGCCCTTGGGCGCCGGATTCTCCGCGATTGTCACCGCGGGAAATCTGCTGTACACCCAATACGGAGATGGCGGGCGCGAGCATGTGGCCTGCTTTGAGGTCGAGAGCGGAGAAACCCTTTGGCGCGTGGAAACCGGAGCGCTGTTCGTGGATCACCAAGGAGGCGATGGCCCCAGATCTACGCCCGCGATTCTGAACGGCCTTTTGTTCGTGATGACCACGCACGGCGAATTACTGGCCTTGGATAGGCGCAGCGGTCGTCAACAATGGTCCCGGAACATGATCACCGACTTTGACGGAAACATGCCGACCTGGGGTTACAGCGGCTCGCCGGTGATTCAAGATAACCGCCTGCTGGTGGAAAGCGGGTCATCCGCCATGCCTTCCCTGCTCGCGCTGCATCCGGAGGACGGACGCTTGCTCTGGAAGACCCGACCGGGTAAAACGGGGTATTCCACTCCCACCGTGGCTCGGATTCAGGGAACCGCGCAGGCCATTTTTTTCACGGCCGACTCACTTGTAGGCGTACGCTTGGATAATGGCGCGCGGCTATGGGAGTGGCCTTGGGAAACTCCCTGGGGCGTGAATATCGCGACGCCCGTCTTCGCGGCGCCGGACCGGTTCTTCATTTCCAGCCATTATGGCAAGGGCGGCCTTTTGCTGCGGGTTCGTAAAACCAAAAACGGCTGGTTTCCCGAGAAGATGTGGCATTCTTTCGAAATGAACAGCGAGTTCGGCACATCCCTGTTGTACGAGGGTTATCTGTACGGCTTCGACAATGGCGCGCTGAAATGCCTGGATGTGGAAACGGGCCGCCTGCAATGGAAAAAACGGGGGATGGGCAAGGGTAACGCCATCGTCGCCGATGGAAAGCTGTGGATTTTGAGCGAACGCGGCCGGCTCTACCTGGCCAGGGCGCGGCCCGAGGAATTTGAGTTGCTTGGGGACGCGCGGGTCCTACAAGGCCGCTGCTGGACTCCGCCCACGCTCGCTCGCGGTAGGCTCTTCATCCGCAATGAGTCGGAAATGCTGTGCTTGAACTTGATTCCCGCTAGTCCCGAATCCCTGGAAAAAGTAGAATGAAACGCAATTACCTGAGGAGGGTTGTAGCCCAATGTTACTTTCGTGGCGCTTAATTCAAAATAGATGTTTCATATTGTTCCTTATTTCACTGGTGTCCATTTGGGCCCTATCCTTTCAACAGAAGGCGGAAGATATCTCTGATTCGGATGCCGAAATCACACAGGTAGACGATTACCTGCGCGTGGTGGAAGAGGGTAAGGACGCCGTTCCCAAAACCAACACCACGGCCACCCGCTTGCCCGTTTCGCTGCAGGCCACTCCGGCGAGCGTCTCCATCGTGCCCGCGGCGCTGAATGAAAGTCAGGGCAATATCGTGCTTGGAGATGCCTTGCGCAATGTGAGCGGCGTCAATGTGATGACCAATTTCGGCGTTCATGATTATTTTGTGATTCGGGGTTTCGATTCACTTACGGGCGGATTGGTGCTCACCGATTCCGCCCCCGAACCCGAGGCCACCTTTTACAACCTCTATAACATCGAACGGGTAGAGGTCCTGAAGGGCCCGGGCGCTCATGCCTATGGCGGCAATCCCCTGTCCGGTTCGGTGAACCTGGTGCGCAAGCAGCCGATCTTTGAGCGTTTTGCCCATGTCACCACCTCCTTCGGCAGCTTCGATTCCAAACGCGGCTCCCTGGACGCGGCCCTGGCGAATCCCGAATTGGGACTTGCTTTCCGTTTCAACGCCCTGTGGCAGGAATCGGATGGTTATCGCGATGACAAGGCCAACGAGGCCAGCGGTTTCAACCCGGCGCTCATGTGGCGGATCAGCGAACGCGCCAGCCTCAACCTCAACCTCGAGTGGGCCTCCAATGAGTACAAGCCGGATTCTGGCATCCCTTTCCTCGGCGCCGAGTTGACGCCCGTCGACCCGGAAACCTCCTATCAAAACCCCTTGGACCAATCCAGTCAGGACATGTTGCGCATTCGTCTGGATTACAACCACCGCGTCAACGACGTGCTCACCCTTCGCAATCGCTTTTACCACACCGACCTGGATTGGAAATCCAATGGAACCGTCTTTTTTGGAATTTTGCCTAACCAACAGGGCCGGCTTGACCTATTGCGCGGCCGCAGCGAACTGGAAGACCGCCAAAAGTTTACCGGCAACCAATTGGAGGCCATGCTGAGTCTGAGCTCGGGGAGCGTGGAGCACCAAATCATCGTGGGTTTGGAGTGGGTGCGCAATGACGATGTGTTCGGTCTGGGCCAGTTCGCCGACTTTCCCATCGACTTGTTGAACCCGGTCGAGTTTGGTTTCGACCCATTGGACATCGAGGTCGCGCCCTTTACGGTGGTGGACGGCCGCAGCCTGAATACCGCGATCTACGCCCTGGACCGCATCCGCTTTTCCGAGCAATTCCAGCTATTTGTCGGCGGCCGATTGGATCACATCGATTATGAGGCGGATACGATGGTCGGTTCGTTCGCATCCGTGCTCGAACGAGAGGATGATGAGTTCAGTCCCCTGCTTGGTTTGTTGTACGCGCCAAACGCCAACCATAGCTTCTACGCCAATGCCAGTGAGAGTTTTGCACCGCCCTCCACCCTGGCTCTGGACCAGGCGGAACCCGAGAGCGGCAGGCAGGTAGAAGTGGGCAGCAAGCATTTGCTGATGAACGGCCGGCTTTCCGCCACCTTTGCCCTCTTCAACCTGGAGCGCGAGAATATCGGGATCCCCGATCAAACCGGCGTCACCCAACAACTTGGCGACCAGCGCTCACGCGGCCTGGAAATCGAGCTTGCCGCGAGCCTCGGCCAGGGTTGGCGGGTATTTGGCGCTTACGGCTATACGGATTCGGAGCTGACCCGCTTCAGTGAATTCGATTTCCTGACCGGGGGCGTGGCGGACCGTTCCGGCAATAGCGCGGTGTTCGTACCCGAGCATTTATTCAATGCCTGGGTTTCCAAGGAGTTTTCCAATGGATTCGGAATCGGACTGGGCGGGCGCCATGTGGGTTCGCAGTTCGTTTCCGAGGATAATCTGCTCGAAATCGACAGCTACACCGTCTTTGACGGGCTGATTTCCTATAACGCCGAGCGCTGGCGGCTTGCCGCGAACCTCAAGAATATTGGCGATGAGGAGTATTACACGCGTGGGTTGAAGACGCCCCTGGTAGGTTCGGTCATCCCCGCCAATCCTTTCGAGGTCTCCGGCGCCTTTCAGGTGCGGTTCTAAACCCTTGGGATGCCGGCCGAGCGGGCAACCCGGTCGGTACCCCAAAAACCTGGGTGTTATAATCGCCGTTTATCGGGATCAGTCCTAATTCACTCCCTGGAGGTTGCTGCCATATGGGGCGCGGTCGTTATTTTTTCTATGGCCTGTTGCTGATTTTCTACCTGCTCCACA
>JBGTRP010000732.1:0-4037 GCA_041940685.1 Acanthopleuribacteraceae bacterium | reverse complement strand
ACGACATCCAAAGAGTCCGCGCCCAAATCATCCACGATCAGGGAATCCATGGAGATTTGGGATTCCTCCACTTCCAACTCGTCGGCGATGACTCCTTTGACCTTTTCGAAAACATCGGACATTTTTCCCTCCTGCGATGTAAATCCAAATGAAATGATACTAATTCTTGAAATCTTGAGACCAACTCGCTCCCATTATAGGGCGTTCGCCGCCATTTTCACATATAAAGTCCACCGTCAACGGTCAGGACCTGACCCGTGACATAGGCGGCGCCCTCGCTGGCTAAAAAAGAAACCGCGTGTGCAATTTCATCGGGCCGTCCCATGCGGCCCGCGGCGACCCGCGTTAAAAAATCGGCTTTTACGTTGTCGCCGAGATCGCGTGTCATATCGGTTTCAATATAGCCCGGCGCAATGGCGTTCACGGTAATGCCGCGGGACCCGACCTCGCGCGCCAAAGACTTGGTCATCCCCACCATCCCCGCCTTGGAAGCGGCGTAATTGGTTTGGCCGGCATTGCCCATCAGCCCCACCACCGATGTGATGTTGATAATCCGCCCCCAACGGGCCTTCATCATGGGCCGCAACACGGCCTGCGACAGAAAAAACGGGCCGCGAAGATTGGTGTTCATCACGCTGTCGAAGGCATCCGGCTTGATGCGGGCCATCAGATTATCCGCGGTGACGCCCGCGTTGTTGACCAGGATCGCCGGGGGTCCGTAAGTCGCGGTGACCTGCTTGACTTTTTCAGCCAGGGACTCGATATCCTGCACGTCGAGGGCAAAACCCGCGGCATGCCCGCCATTGGCCTGAATGGTGGAGGCCACCTCGGTGACGCGCTCCAGCCCGCGGCTGGCCACGACCACGAAATAACCGTCCGCGGCAAGGCGGGTGCAAATAGCCTCGCCGATGCCTCGTGACCCTCCGGTCACCAGCGCGATTTTGCGTTCCATCTATTCACTCTCCACGGAAAATGAAGGCTTTTCGCCGGGCCCGCTGCCGGGCGTAAAATCCGGATTGGATTAGGCCTCGGCCGCGGCCATGACTTGCCGTCCGTCGTACCAACCGCACTCCGCGCAAACCCGGTGGGGCCGGCGCACCGCATCGCAGTTAGGGCAATGACCCACGGCGGACGCGGAAAGCGCGTGATGAGAGCGCCGCTTGTTCTTGCGGCTCTTTGAAGTTCTTCGTTTCGGATTTGCCATGCTGTGGTCTCCTCGATTTTCAAAAAATTACTTTGGCTTATTTCCGGGTTTGGGCGTTTCCAGGTATTTGGAAAGGGCTTGAAATGGGGAGCCCTTCTCGCCGCTGGGAGATTCCTGCTCCGCCAGCGCGCGGCAAGCGGCGTGATCTTCCTCATGGCGGGGGTAAGCGGGCAGCTCCAGTTCGATGACTTCTTCGGTAAACGCCTTTACATCCATTTTCGAGTCGGGAATGAAGCGCACATTCATTTCCGAATCGTCCAGTACAATATGTGATTGGTTCGGTTGCGCGGTCCTCAATGAAATCCAGTCGGTTGTATCGATATCCAAATCGAGAGCCCCCCCGCAGCGAACACAATCGGCGGCCACCTGGCCTCGAATATGGTAATGCACGACAAAACCCAAGGGGTCGATCTGAAATCGGAACTGTCCACGAATGTCTTTTAGAAATACCCGGCCATTGGTTAGGCCCAAATCTTGCCGATCCAGCCTGATTTCTTTGGTAACCGCTTTGCCGGGTTGCAGCTCGTTTAAGTTGTAGAGCATCATCCCAACCCCAAACGAAGGTACTAATTATATTAAAACCGGCCTTCCTGTCAACAAAAGCCTGCTTTTTCCGCGCTGTCCAGGTGCGTCGGACCACGCGTCCGGACGCCGCCTATCCCAACCCCTCGCGTTTTTTGGCCGTGAAATATTCGGAGGATTGGAAGATTTTTTGCCCTGATCCGTTTACAATGCAGGGACAATTTTTCTGGAGGGTCTGATGATGATTTCGCGTAGGGTCACCCGCGAAGGGCGTCGTTGGCGCTTGAAAGGAGCGAACGCGCTGCTTTGGCTAATGCCATGGATGGCGCTGCCGTTTTGCCTGGCGGGGAGCTTGCCTGAATGGGTGAGCCTGGAACAGGAGCCCAACCGCATTCTGGTGCTGGAGATCCCCGCGGGATTGAGTGGGGAATTGCCGCGAACCGATCGATTGGAACTGCTGGTGCTGAAGCTGGATCCCGATTGGAATCCGGATTGGCGCCAAGCCGCCTTCGATCTCAAAAACCTGATCGTTGACGTCAAGACCAGGGGCCCCAATGTCCGCGTGGGCCTGGAGTCCGCGGAGTCCCAGGCCCGCGCCTTGATGAACCAGGAACTGGCCGCTTACGTGGAGGGTTACGTGTTCGAGGACAACCCCTTCATCCCCGACGGCGACGCCACCGGTAAGCTCTGGCAAAAAACCTCGGTCCCCGAGAACCAGGTGCTGACCACCCTGGTGGACGCGGCCTCTCTCGGGATCGAAATAGTCCTTTTTACCGACATGCAGATCAGCCCGGGACATCAGAAATTCCTGAGTTTCATCGACGATACGCCAACGGGGAGCTTGGATATCCAGCCCGAACTGGTGAACCTTCGCCAGGAGAATGCACAATTCTTTTACGCACCCGAAACGGGAAATTACCATTTAGCCGTCTACGCCCCTAGCGAAAGGGAAATCGAGTTCTCCTTCGAGCTCGGTCCCAATCTCAAGGTTTCCCGACTCTACCCGGAAAGCGCCGCATTCCGGCACCGCCAAAACGGTCCGGTCAGCCAGATCCGCCTTTTCGGAGGATCTCCCTACTTTTTCTTTCTGCTGGAGCCGCTGGAACGGTTCGGCAGCACGGAAGCATTGAAAATTGTCGAACGCGAGGCCATCGACCCCTACGAATTGGTGGTCAAGAACCAGGTATTCAAGGACAGCGAAGATCAGAAATTCCAATCCCTGCAAGTGGATGAATTACAAAATTACAACTACCAGACGCCGGGAGGAGTAGGGATCGACGTTACCTTCAACGATACCGTCATTATCCGAAAAGGCCGCCCCATCGAACGCTTGCGCCGCGAGCTCTACCTGGGCGGCGTCAAGTGGCGCTCCAAAAAACTGCCGGAACTGCCGTTGATCGAGCCGGAGAAGGTGCAGAGCGTGCCACTCGACATCGATCTGGACAAAACCTACGACTACGCCTACCTGGGCGATGGCAACGTGGACGGGCGGCCCGTCTGGAAGGTGCGCTTCGCGCCCAAGGAACCCGGCGACTATTTCTCCGGCACCGTGTGGATCGACAAGGAAAACGGCGCCCATCGCAAGCTGAGCGCCATTCAATCGGGGCTCGAGCCGCCGGTGGTGGGCAACGAGGTCACCGCTTATTTCGATTGGGTGGAAGACAATGGCCAGCGTTATTGGACGCAGGTGCGCGAGGAGAACCTGCAGGTCATTAACATCGCGGGCCTGCGCCTGGCGCTACAGATCAATAGCCGACGCCAGAATTTCCGCTTCAACCGCGAGGATGTAAACCAGGTTCTGGAGGGCGCCTACCAAAGCGATCTCACCATTCTCAGGGACACGGCCAAGGGCTTCCGTTACCTCACCAAAAAGGGCGGAGAACGCGTGCTCTCCGAGGATACCTTCTCCTCTAAAAAAGCCATCCTGGGCGGCGTGTTTTTCGACCCCGCGCTGGATTCGCCCCTGCCCCTGGGCGGCTTCAACTACACCAATCTCGATTTTTTGAAGAAGGGCTATCAGGCCAACTTCTTCCTAGCCGGAGCGATTAACGATGTCATCATCTCTCATCCCGATTTCCTGGGCCGGGGTTGGGACTTTACGGCCGAGTTGTTCGCCACGGCGCTCTATTTCGGCGACAGCGTCTACGAGGGCGGCGAAGAGCGGGAGGACCTGGAGGTGGAGACCTTGCTGAACCGCCATCCCGATCTGGACGAGGTCGCCGTCGTGGCCCGGCCCGACGCGGTCAAGGGCGAAGTCCCGGTGGCCTTCGTGGTGGTCAAGCGGGGTCGGGAGACGACTCCGGAGGCCGTG
>JBGTRP010000731.1:0-4038 GCA_041940685.1 Acanthopleuribacteraceae bacterium | reverse complement strand
GACTAAGCCCCACAGGAAAAAGGAGAGTGGTCCGCCGCTCTCCTTTTTTTTGGTTCGCCCGGCGCCCAAGCGGGCAAACCCGGTTCACGGAAGCGGCCGCCTAAAAGGTGAGCGTGTATCCGGCCCGTCCGGCCTGCTGCCTGGTGTAGGAAACTCCGTGTATCTTTAATCCTTCCGCGTCCAATAGGCTAATGATGCCGCCGCGGTTGGAAAGTTGTGCGCCGCGTTCGGAAAGCGTGATTTTGCGAATGTCATTGGCCGCGATCTCACCTTCCAAAATCTGCGACCGTTGGTTCTTGTCGACAATTTTCCAGCCGCTTAGGTCGATGGGTCGCGGGGTGGTGTTGAGTAAAAATACGGTTTCCCGGCCCATGTCCACATCGTAGGGATTCACCGTGGCGGCAAGGATACAGACGCGGCCGTCCTTCTGATCGGCAACCGTTCCCGGCCGGGCGCATTGCGATTCGATCGCGTGTCCCAACTCATCGGTATGCCAACATTGCGCCTGAAAGGCGATAAACAACCCCACCCATTGGTCCTCTTCGGGGAAGTGAAAAAACAGCGCGCCGTCCTGCCAGACGCCGTCATCCCGAACATATTCCGGATTGTTGCCCTGGTTCATATGCACATCGTGGACACCCTGGTCCGGCTGAAACCCGAAGCGCGCATTCACCTTGTCGGTCGTGGGCCACCGTTCGCCGAAGGCGTATACCCTAGCCTCGGGCTGGCGCATGGCCCGATCCACATAGACGCCGATGCGGTCGAAGAGGTCGTTGTTGTCGCCCTCCGCCACCGCGGGAAGTGGTTTCATCCTGGCCGCATCGAAAAAATTGCCGCGAATATAATCCACGCTTGGAATGGACGTCTCGCCCATCAATGAATGGAACCCCGATTTCAGGCCCAGCCAATGCTCCAGGGAGGGATGGCTCATATTGTCGTCGATCAGGTAGAGCACCTGATTGGGAGGAACGCCGGGGATGGGGTTGACCGCGAAATTCTGGCTCGATTGCACATTCACCGCCACATCGAAATCCTCGCCATCGGCCTTGACCTGGAAGTGGAGATGCGGTTTGGTGTCCTGATCGAAATACTTCTGATGGATTCGTCCCTTGAGTAGGCCGAAACTGGTCAGGCTCATATGCGCTCCTTTGCCGATTGGAATGCGGCCTATTATAGTCGCTACGCCTAGCGGATCGTCGCGCAATTTAGGAAATCACGAAAACCACGGCTTTCGAATCAGAGAACGAGCCCGGCTTGTTCCGGCCGGTTAAAGGCAATCAGGGGTGGTTTTTCGCTTCTTTGCGCTTCTTGAAACGCCCTTTTGGAATCGATGCCCCGCCAACCCTCGGCAATCATGACATGGGCTATGGCGCCGCCCAGGGTTTCCCCGGGCCCCAGCAGCACCAGGTGATCCGGGTTGTATTCCCGCAAGGCGACTTTCAGCGCCAGCGAAAAGTCAAAGGGCCGCATCACTTGGTCCACGAGGGTGTAGGAGCGCAAATCCCGTGGCGCGGATTGGTGGCGACGCCAAATATGTCCCCTTCCGTCGATCATGGGCGTCCGAGGCTGGTTCCAGGCCAGATCGGTCGACATGGATAGCCCATGGCTGGAGGCATCCCGCATCAGATGCGTGTGGAAGGCCGCGTGACCCGCGAGTTGGAAGGGGTATTCATTTGCGCCCATCCTTACCTTGGGCAGCCGCCCCATCAATTCCGCGATGCCGCGATTCGTGCCCGCGAGCACCCAAAAACCGCCCAGTTTGATCGAAAGCCCGGCCCAACGCTCCTCGCCCTGTTCTGCCTGGAACCGAAGCGCCTCCACCAGCGCGGCCTCTTTCTCCGCGGAGGGCCGCCACCGTTCGTCCACCACCGGAACAATGATTTGACCGCCCTGGACATTGCCTTTTTGGAAGCTCCCCATGGCGTTGACCAACCTGAAGGCGTCCTCAAAACTCAGCGCGCCGCCCGCGAATAAGGTCGTGTACCAGCCCATGGAGTTGCCCAGCACCGCGCGAATCCGGTGTCGGGGCGCGATCATCTGAAAATCCGCCGCGGAACAGCCATAAATAAGCGCGGAAGCATTTTCCCCGGGCAAGTGCAGGCTGGATCGGAAGGCCTTGGCCCCGTCCATTTCGCGAAGCGTCGCCTCGCCCCGTTCCCGGCGGAGCGCATCCGCCTTTTCCAAGACCTCTACACGGGCTTCGAAGCGGGGATGGTTGGAGAACCGTTGGAAGTATCCCAACTCGGTCCGGTGATAAGAGCCTCTCCCCGGTGCGATGACAACCAGGTCAGCCATGGGTCGACCTCTCTTTGACGGCATCGTAAATGGATTGACGCGAGGGCAGGACGCATTCCCAGGCCTGGCCGAGGGGAATGTAGGTGTTCTCTCCGAGAATCCGGCTGATGTGGGGGCTCTTCTCCTGATAGGCTTCCACCAGCAAGGTGGTGATCTCTTCCGATGGCGAGGCCGTCTCACGGCACTCGTCAACGATCACCACGGAGTGTTTGCCGCGCGCCGCTTGCAGGATGGCTTGTTTGTTGAGCGGCGCCAAAAAGCGCAAGTCCATAATTTGTGTGCGCACCCCTTCCCGCTCCAGGTCGGAGCATGCCTGCCGGCTGAGGTAGTAGCCGTTGGCATAGCTGATGACGAGGATTCCTGCCTCCGGGTCGCCGTGCAGGCCGACCTCTCCGAAGGGCATGCGCTCCTCGATGCCGGGATAGGGAAAGGTCCAGTCGTCCTTTTCCACCAGTTCTTTAATGGGATAGAGCGCGATCGGCTCCAGAAAGGCGATCACCGAGCCATGCTGGCGGGCCAGGTCCACACAGGTCCGCATCAGGCGAACGGCGTCCGGTCCATTGGAGGCGGTTACCACGATGAGGCCGGGGATCTCGCGCAGGGCCGCGATGGCGTTGTCGTTGTGGAAATGGCCGCCAAACCCCTTTTGGTAGGCAAAGCCGGCGATGCGGATCACCATCGGGTTGCGGAAGCGACCCTCGCTGAAAAAACCAAGTGAGCACGCCTCGCCGCGAAGCTGATCGATCGCATTATGGAGATAGGCAAGGTACTGAATTTCGGGTATGGGCAGCAAGCCGCAATGTCCCGCGCCGATGGCCAGCCCCAGGATAGACTGCTCATCCAGCAAGGTATTGAATACCCGGCCCAAGCCCAGCTTTTCCCGTAACCCCGCGGTGACGTGGTAGACGCCGCCCTTTTTGGCCACATCTTCTCCGAAAAAGACCAGGTCCTCCTGTTGTAGACCCAAGTCCTGCAAGCCCCAGTTGATGAGTTGACCCATGTGGCGTGGCTTCTCATTCTCGGGAAGCCGGCCTTTCCAAAAGACCGATCTCACCTCGGGGTCGGGCGGCCTCGGCGTGGGGCAAGGCGCTTGGAGATCGGGGAAAAGCGGCGCCATGATGGACTTGGGTGAAACATGCTTGGGGCGGGTCGCGGCTTCGCGCCCCGCGGCCCTTACCTGGTCGGCGATCCCTTCATAGAGGTCCAATATCTCGGCCGGCGACATGGCGCCGGCTTCAATCAGCCGAAGCGCGCTTTTGAGGATCGGATCCCGGGACTCCGTTTCTTCGATTTGGCGTTGGCTGAGATAGGTGATCTCCACATCGCTGCCCGCGTGGCCCAGCAAGCGAACGGTTTGCAAGTGCAGGAATACGGGTCGGCGAAGTCGGCGGCAGGTTTCCACCGCCTGTTTTACGACCGGGAACCCCTGTTTGAAGTCCAGGCCGTCGGCGCGGAAGTAGGTGAGCCCGGCGCGGTTCTGGTAGTTGGACTGGATCCATCCCTTCGCGGTATGAACCGAGATGCCGATTCCATTATCCTCACAAACCAATAACAGGGGGATCGGCAAATGCTGGTAGGCGGCATTTGCCGCGGCGTTGATGGCTCCGACCGCGGTGGAGTGGTTCGCCGATGCATCGCCGAACGAGCAAACCACGATGCTGTCCTTGGGCAGATCGATCCCGTGCTCCAACCTGGGGCGGCGATCCATAAAAAAGGCCGCGCCCCTGGCCGTGGGAAGGTGAG
>JBGTRP010000730.1:0-4056 GCA_041940685.1 Acanthopleuribacteraceae bacterium | reverse complement strand
ATAGGGATGGAGATCAGGGGAGCAGGCGCTGAGGAATTCGTGGAAGACCGGAGCAGCTGAAGGAACTCTAGCCGCGACGACCGCGACGACCGCGACGACCGCGACGGCCGCGACGGCCGCGAGAGCCGCGACGCTTTCGCCCGCTTGAAGGCTGCGGCAGGCGAGGTGGATGGCGCTCAGGGAGGCAGAACACATGGTGTCCAGGGCCATGCTGGGCCCTCGAAAATCGAAGCTGTAGGAAACGCGATTCGCAATGGAGGCATAGGAGGAATCGGTGGCGACGGGGTGCCCCTTCAGGGTTTCTTCCACGCCGAAAAGCTGGTACTGCCCATACATCACGCCCACGAACACGCCCACCGAGCTGCCCGCCAAGGCGCGTCGGCTGTAACCCGCGTCTTCCAATGCGTGCCAGGCGGTTTGCAGGAAGAGCCGCTCCTGGGGATCCATCAATTCCGCCTCGCGCGGCGAGATATTGAAAAACATGGGGTCGAAGCAATCCACATCTTCCAGAAAGCCGCCCCAACGGGAGTAAATCCCGCCCTTGACATTTTTGTCCGAGGTGAAATCGAGGCGATGGTCCCAGCGCTCCGGCGGGATTTCCGTAATGCAGTCCCGGCCTTGTTTCAGGTTATCCCAAAAGGTTTCCAGGTCGGGCGCCATGGGGTAACGCCCGCTGACGCCCACGATGGCGATATCCTCCCGTTCACGCGCGCGTCTCCGCCCTGCTTCCGACGCTTTCGGCTCAGGGGCCAAGATCCGCGGGCCTTCCGCCGGAGTCTCCTTTCGGGTAGGGATCGGCTTCTCCCCGGTCTCAGGTTCATGCTCCAGCCGTTGCCGTAAAAGATCCGTCCGATGCTCCGCGAAATACGCGGCCAGCTCGCGAAGCGTGCGGTACTCGAACAGCAGGGTCTTTGAAAGAGGACCGAAATGATGTTCCAACTCGCGGTTGAGCCGGATGATCATCACGGAATCGATGCCGTAGGTCTCCATGGGCTCGGCGGGGTCGATGCGTTGGGCGGGCAACTTGATTGCCTTGGCCAGGATTTGCTTGAGGTAATGTTCGACTTGGGCGCGAAAAACTCCGTTTTCCGCTTGGGCCACTCTCTCCGACGAATCCGCTGACCCGCTTCCTGTTAGGTCTTCATGTCCGGACGGACGGCTGATCGCCGCCAATGCCCGTTCTAATTTGGCGTGGTCGCCGGCGGCGAGCAGCACATGACTTTCCGGCAATGAAAGCGCGGTTTCAAAGGCGGCCAGGCCTTCCTCGGTAGCCAGCGGCGACATGCCCCAGCTTTCTCTCAACCACTTCCGCTTCTCGTCGGGGACGTCGAAACCGCCTTCCCGCCAAAGAGGCCAGCCAATGGAAATGGTCTTCTTTCCGGCCGCGTTGCGGAGGCCGGCGAAGGAATCGAGGAAACGGTTGGCAAAGGCATAGGCCGCTTGACCGGGGTTGCCCAGCACCGCGGCCAGCGAGCTGAACAGAACCAAAACCTCGGGGTCATGCGCCGCCAGGGCCCGATCCAGATGGAGGCAGCCCCGCAGTTTGACGCTGACCACCGCTTCCGCCCGGGCGCGCGTCTGTTTGAGCAGAAATGCGTCCCGCACCAGGCCCGCGGCATGAACCACGCCGTGGATCGGGCCGAGTTGGGCCCGCGCCCGTTCGACCAGGTCTAGAGTCTGCCGGGCGTCTGTCAAATCGGCCTGGATATAGCGGGCCTGCGCGCCGAGCGCCGTCAATTCCCTCAGCTTGGCGCGGATCTCCGCGTTCTCCGCTCGCCGTCCCGCGAGCGCCAGACGGGTCCGGTAGCGGGTGGCGAGATGACGGGCCAGGGCAAAACCCAGCGCGCCCATGCCGCCGGTAATCAACCACACGGATTCCCGTGGAACCGATTCGATTGCCCGTGACTCCGGCTGAAAAGACTTCCAGGTCTGGCGCCAACGCCTGCCCTCCTGATGGGCTACGACCTCGGAACGATGGTCCGACCATTCTCGGGTCCAGGTCTCCGCGGTGAGCGGTTGGTCGAATATCAGGGTTTTGAGTGTGAAGGCCGGGTTCTCCGCGGTCAGGGTTTGGGCCAGACCCGCGAGCGCCATGGCATGCGGCGGCGGTGTTTCTTTGGTTCCCTGAAAACCCACGGTGATTTGTGCGCCGCCCACGGATCGGCTCGCCAGTAGGGCTTTCACCAGGAGGAAGAGGGAAAAGAACCCCTGTTCCAGGCCATCGTCCAGGTTTTCAGTGGTAAGCGATTCGCTGGGCGTCCACAGGTGCAGGACTCGGAGCGGCCGGTCGGGATGCGGCTCCAGCCGCGAAATCAAACGACGATAGTGGCTTTCATCGCCGGGGTTGATGATGTCGGCCGCGTCCTCCCGATATTCCAAGCCCGGCATCACGCGAATGACCGGTCCACGGACCAGCCCGGCAAGGTCTTGCGAGGTTTCGCCGCCGCGATCGAAAACCAGGAGGCCGCCATCGAATGGGGGCGGTGTTTCCGGGAGCGGTGGCGCGGATTGCCAAGAGGACCGGAACCAGTGGGGCGCCCGCGCGGGTTTTCCCGCCTTGAGGGTGAAGTTCAGGATCTCAGCCAGAACCAGACCATTCGTATCCAGGATGCGAATATCGAAACGGGACAAACCGGGCGACCCATCCGGCCGCATCTCCGCGTGTGCGAGGCAGGTCGCGGGCAAATCTTCGTAAATGTTCAGGCTCTCCAGGGAGAGGGGCAGGTAGGTTCGATTCTTTTCCAAAAGCGGGATGATGGCCTGGGTGGCGCCGTCCACCAGCGCGGCCGGCAAAGGTCCCTCCGCGGGGATGCTGAGCCTCAGATGCGCGAGCGCCTCACCCTTGCCGAGGCGGAGTTTTTGGATGGTTTGAAACATGGGGCCATAGGCGAAACCCTTGCGACGAAACGCGCGATAGCTGTCCGATGCGTCCAGGACTTGGGAACAGCGTTTCTTCGCCTTCTCCAAATCGAAAAGCGCGGGGCGCGGCCGGGAGGTAACACTCAGTTTGCCGCCGGCGTGAATGATCGCGGGTTTTTCGGTGGAACGGATTTCCCAGCGAGCGCCTTCCTCGGCGTCATCCAAATGCAAGGTCATCTTTACGGATTGGCTTTCCGCCGCCACGGGGCTAGTCCAGAGCACCTCGCTGATCGCGCGGATCCGCCTTGCCGGGTCGCGCCCGGCCGCGAGGTAGGCCATTTCCAACAACGCGGCCCCGGGCAACATGGGTTTCCCGTTCACCACGTGGTCCGCCAGTACGGGATCGTCGGCTCGCAGGGAGAGTTGTTGCTCAGAGGCGGTCTGTTCCCGGCTTTCCGAGCGAGAAGCCTGAACCTCCGGTTCCGCGGGTTTTTGTCCTGCCGGCAAATCGATCCAATACCGCTCGCGGGCGAATGGATAGCTGGGCAGGGGAATGCGGCGCGCCTCGGGGTCCCATTCCCGATGGAGCTGCCGCCAGTCCGGGTCCGCGCCCGCGCAATACGCTTGGCCAAGGGCTTCGAACCTCTCGGCCAGCGCCGCGCCCTCCGGATTTTGTGCGATTTCATCGAGCAGAGCTTCGATCCGGCCGGAGTCCGCCTCGGCCGCAGGCCGCGTGGCGCTTCCCGGGCTGAAGCTCTCGAGCCGGCGAACCAAATCCGCCTGATCGGCCACGACCCAAGCCGCGCGATGTTTGAAGTGGGTACGCCCCACCTGGAGCGTGTGGGCCAGGTTGCCCAGATGCGGTTGCCGCGGCCGCAACCAGTCCGCCAGCTCGGAGGCGCGTTGCCGCAAGGCCGATTCGGTAAAGCCGGAAAGGCAGATCAAGTATCGGCTCTTGTCGCCGGATGGGTTGGGTGGCGCGGGCCCTTCCTCCAGCACCAGGTGGGCGTTGGTGCCGCTGTAGCCAAAGGAGCTGAGCGCGGCCCTGCGCGGGCGCGGCGCATGCCAGCGTTGCAGGCGGTCATTGACGTAAAATGGGCTGTTTTCCAGGTCCAGCGCGGGGTTCGGCGTTTGGAAGTGGAGGCTGGGCGGCAGTTCGCCGTGCTTGAGAGCCAGTAAAACCTTGAGCATGCCGGC
>JBGTRP010000729.1:0-4056 GCA_041940685.1 Acanthopleuribacteraceae bacterium | reverse complement strand
CGGACCGCGCGATGCGAGCCTATTGGTGGTCCCATTGGGTCGGTTACTTTTTCCCCCAATTGAGGCCTGTACCAATCCGAGCACCACTCCCACACATTGCCGTGCATGTCGTACAATCCCCAGGCATTGGACTCAAAACTTTTCACGGCCATGGTCCTTTCCCGGAATTTACCCTTTGGTAAGCCTACGTAGGAAAAATTTCCGTTGTAGTTGGCCTGATCAGTAGTCAGGTTTTCCCCTGTATGGAAGGGAGTAGTGCTCCCCGCCCGGCAGGCGTATTCCCACTCCGCTTCCGTGGGCAAACGGTATTTGGAGCCACCGGCCCTTTGATTCAGCTCGTCAATGAACCTATTCACATCTTCCCAGGAAACACTTTCCACAGGCAAGTCATCGCCCTTAAATTCGCTTGGATTTGCACCGCCCAATAGCGCCTTCCATTGGGCTTGGGTCACCTCGGCCCTGGCCAGCCAGAAACCCCTCGTGAGGGTGACCTCGTGTTGCGTTTCATCATCGTCATATCTTTCCTTTTCGCTTTCCGGACTGCCCATCAGGAAGGTGCCCGGCGGGCACCACACCATCTCGATTTCTAGGCCACCCTCGCGGAAGGTCTGGACCTGGCCTGCTACCTGGCCCCCGTTAACAACGACGGTAAGGGCTTCCCTGTCCACCAAGATGTGAACTGGGTTGTTCAACCGGTCGAACCGTCTGAAGAGCTCAACGGAAACCAGATAGGTTCCCGCGGCAGTGTAGGAGTGGGTTGCCTCATTGTAGGGGTTGGATAACTGGGAAGAATCGATTTCTCGTTGAGTACCATCGCCGAAATCCCAGGTAAGGCTATGCTTCTCTGGCAGCATGCTAACTCCGAAGGGATTGGAAAATTCAAAAGGTAGATCAACGGTAAAACTGACTACCGAGCCAACCTGAGCGGGATTGAAGGTGGCGGCAAGATTTTGAAGTTGATGGGCAATCTCACCAGACCCACGGAAATCCAGATACAAGGGGCCTTGCACCCCACCCAGGGGAGCCTTGAGCATATTACCGATTTCCGGGATACCCCGAACCTTGAGGTAATCAGTGATATCGGCCAGCAAGGACGAACTAGTTGCGGATCGGCCGGGTGGCGCATTGGCCTGCCACTGTCTTTCATAAACGTTCCAGTCCAACTCGCTGGCTCCGTAATGTGATTGAGTACTTGCAACTTCATCTAATCCTTCAGCAGAGAAAAAATTTACAGGAACCCCGCTCTGAATTTCCTCCGCTTTCAAAACCTGGAAACGAGGAATATAGGATTCCTGCATTGGTAATGAATAAGGCCGCACCAGGGCAAAAACCAAGACCCCCATCAGAGCCAGCATGGGAAAGAGGCGGCCTCCCAAAAGGGGGTTGCCCCGCCGGTAAAGGAACCGCCGCACCACCGGCGGCAGTTTCATGGCGAGAGAAACACCTGCTTCCCTTTCGAGGAAGGACAACAGAATGGCATCATTGGCGTCTTCCTCCGCGGGCCGGTCGCGCAAAAACCCGCTCAACCCCTGAGATTTTTGTGGTCTGGCAATGGCCAAAGAAAGCGCTTCCCGGTCTCGGACCGGAGCGGACATCCAGGCATCCAAACAGGCGCGGACTTCCCGTTTCTCGGCCGCGGACATGTCGTCGGTCAGCCGCTGGCGGAGCCAATCGGGCATGCTCCCCGAACGAAACCATGGAAGGGCTGACAGGCGGGAAAGGAGCGTTTGCCCGAAAACCGGACGTGACTCCCATTGAAGTCTGAGACCCAAATAAAGCGTAAGCTCCCAATGGATAACGGGAAAGGTGGCGCAGGCGCGAAGCCACACCCAACCCGCCTCTCCCAAATAAAGCCGAACCCGTTCTAAAAGCTGCCTCTGTTCATGAAACGGAGGAGGGCTCGGCCGCGTCCAGCGCCGGGTATCCCGTTGTAACCAGGAAGGCAAGGACTCTTGTTTCCAGGTCGGCGACGGCTGGCTTTTTTTCCCATCCGGAGCATCGTGAAATATTGCGGAGAGCCGGGAAAAACCCCGTGCGGTATTGGGCAGAACCACGAGCCCTTCTCGCTCCAATTCCTTTTCCCGAATCCCCCACTCGGCTTGGGTCCGGGGCGTCATCAGAACGCGATGCGGCCAACGCTGGAGCATGGGGAACCAATGCTGAAGTTGGCCGGTGAAAGAGGAAAAGCAACAAGCGCCATCTGAAAACAACAGCAAACGGCAATGGGAATAGGTCGCGGCCGCCTGTTGAAGGCTGAGGGATTTGCAGGATGCGCCACGCCGATGCAACACTTGGGGGGAGCCTCGGAAATTGAAAATATTCAAATAGTTGCCACTCTCCGCGAGGCGTGAAAGCAGGCGTTCCGCAATTCTCGCCTGGTGATCGTCGAAACCCTCGCGGTCCGCCAGCACAAGGTATTCGGGCGAGACCTTTTTGCGGCCGTACACCGGGGTGAACAAGCCGCCCCTGGCAGCGCTGGCCAGCACGGTGCCCTCTCCATCCAGTTCCTGGGAAGGCGGGTTCAGGTGGCGGCGCAGGTCACGCGCGGCCTTGCGCCATTCCAATCCGCGAAACAGATTCACGCGGGTGGCCGCCACTTTTATGGGTTCGCGTTCCGGGTTTTGCAAGACGGACTCTCTGCGCAGGCCACGGATCCGGTTCCAGTTCCGGTAGAGCAACCCGATCCAAATCAAACAAAAAACACCCCACAGCGCCAAACGCAGGGGCCAATACCATTGGGACAGCAAGTCCCGCCACCCCGCGGCGCGGGGCTTTTCCAATTCATCCACGATCGCGTTGATTTGTGCGGCGACTGTGCGCAGAACCTGGACCCAAGCGGGATCCGACTCGGGCAGAGATTCCAGGTAGAAGGTCTGAGGGCCATCGATCTCGAGCAAATTAAGGTAATAGCGCGCTTGCCTTGGAAAGTCGGGATGCTCGATGATGAGCACGCCGCCGCGTTCCGTTCCCTCTGGGTCGATGCCCAGGGTGAAGGCGCCGTCCGAACCGGTGACCGCCTCCAAGCCGAGGAACGAAAGCCGGGCGTTCGCCAGCCGCTTTCCCGAATCGTCCCGTGATTCCACCCAACCGGAAAGTTCTCTGGGTCTTTTTCCTTTTCGGTCAACTTTGCCAGGATCATTTACATCGGAGCGTGGAAGGAAAATCCATATTCCCGCTAACAGGATGGGAATTGTCAACAACCACCAAAGGCGCTTGTTGCCTTTCGGTTTTTCGGGATCGGCCGGTTCCCCTATATCAGGTATTCTTTGATCCGGCCGGACTTCCTCCTCGGCGTCGCCCAGGTACGCGAGCAACTCGGGATTTCCCTTCAACCACTCGCGAAACAGCGCGGCAATGGCGGCCTGTTGCTGCGGGGTTCCGCAAAGAAGCGGCGCGATGCTTCGCAGCACCGCATCCACGCTGTCCGGAACGCTTTCCGAGGTTTGCAAAACCAGGATCAGGTCGCGCACGGCCAGGTACTGATCCACGCCCAAATCAAAACCCCGTTTCCGCAGGAAATCCAGAAAAGGGAACAGGGATTGCGGGTGAAGCGGCGTGGCATTGGCGGTCATTTTGGGGGCCATTCCCCTTTCAGCCATTGCCCGAAAATCCGATGGAGCCGCTCGGAATCAGCGGCGCCTTTTGCCAGCGCCCCCATACTTTGGCGCACCAAATGGGCCTGACCGCGAAGCGGTTCGCCGGCCGAAAGGGGGCCCGCCGGAGCTTCCAAAAGGTTGTTTCCGCCCATGCGCAGCATGGCCTCGATCCAGTCCAGAAAGGCATTGCGAAACGACACGCCGTAGAACTGCTCGGCGTGGAACAACCCACCCGTGCTAAAGACGTTGATCTCGACGATCTTGGCAAACATCTCTTTAACTATGATTGGCGCTAGCCCCAACGTAGGTTCATCCAATAGCAGAGCCGTCGGGTTAGCCATCAATCCCCGGCCGATGGCAAGCATCTGCTGCTCCCCACCGGACATTGCGCTCGCCTTTTCCTGCCGCTTCTCGTACAGAACAGGGAAGAGCTCCATCGTCTCGTCCAATCTCCGCTTTT
>JBGTRP010000728.1:0-4070 GCA_041940685.1 Acanthopleuribacteraceae bacterium | reverse complement strand
TCTACGACGGCGAGATCCGCCGCGCCGACCACTACCTTCAGCCGCTCTTCGAGACCCTGAGCTCGCCGGACCGCGAGCCGCGGACCGCGATCCTGGTTGGAATTGCACGACAGCGCCGCGAGCACGAAGGTCCCCGGCGCGAGCTCCTCTCGGAAGGAACCGCACGCCGAGAGCGAGACGACGTCGGTCACACCTGCGCGCTTCAGGGCGTCGATGTTTTCCAGCGACTGAAAAGCATTTTCCAGTCGCTCCTCGTCGGGGAATTCACCCTGAAACAGGAACTCCCGATCGAGCATGCCATAGACTTCCTGGGAAAAGTTTTTCATATTGGCCATGGTCCGTTTCTCCGGCGAGAGACAGCGGAACGCCATGCAGAAAAGAGCCAGGTCCAAAACGAAATGCAAGCCGTTGTTTTTGTAGTACTCCATTTCGGCGCGCTTATTCTCGGGAATGTTGACAACCGTCTCGTTACCGACCTCCACCCGCACAAGCGTTTCCCATTGAACAAAGGTTTCCAGGGCGTTTTCGAGGGCAATGTCCAACCGTTTCTCCGCAAAGGCCAGCTCCACCTTGGCCTGGCGGAAGAAGCGCACCGAAATGACGAACAACGCGTGGAGATCCGCGAGCGTCATGCCGCGGCGCGGATTGCCCAGCAGCAGGCCGGCCACGACATTGCCGGCAGTCAGGGTGACATGGCGGTTGATTTCATGGAGCACGCGATAGCTCAACTGGTTCAAAAAGGGCACCTTGTCTCTCATGCCCATGGATTCCCGCTGATATCCCGCTTGCGCCACGGCTTGACCCAAATAGATCGGATCGCCGAAACGCAATCTCAGGATGCCGTGCTTGCGCTTGAGCACCTTGCGCGATTGCAGCACGGAGCGCAAATTTTCCTTGGTCTTCTCCTCCCCGCCCCGTTCGCGCAGATAGGCCTGACCCTCGAAAACCTTGCCGTAGTCGATGGTTACGGGAACCAGGGGCAGGTCTTCGACCACGCCGTCCTTCCAGGCGTCGAGCACCATGTAAAGCATACCCATTTTGGGGTGCAGGAGCTTGCCGGTACGCGATCGCGTGCCCTCGGTGAAGAAAATCATGACATGCCGCTCGCGCAGCACATGGCGGATATAGGCGTCGAACACCAGCGGGAAAATGGTTTCGCCCTTGAAGCTGCGCCTCAAAAAGAAGGCGCCGGCCCTGCGCAGCACCGAGCCCAGGGGCCACTTGGAAAGGTTGTCGCCCGAGGCGACGCGCGGGTAGTTCAGCCCGTTTTTTTCAAAGATATAACCCATTACCAGGTAATCCACATGGCTGCGGTGGCAGGGCAGCACCACCACGGGCCCCTGTTTGGTGAGATCCCGCATCATATCGAGGTCCCGCTGGCGAATATCGATGCCCTCCAGGGTGCGCGCCCAAACGAAGTCGAAAAGGATGCGCAACAGGTTGATCACGCGTTCGCTGGTGTCGGAAGCGATTTCATGCAGGTTTTTGCCCGCCTCTTTCAACACGCTTTCCAGGGACCGGCCCTGCCGTTCCGCCACCTTTTTGAGCTCGTCATTGAGCCGCCGTTCCTTGAGAATCCGGCGGACCTTGCGCTCCTTGCTGCGCTTGGTGGGACCGCGATAGGCCCGATCCTCGTTATTGAGGTGGAAGAGGAGCGTCCAGCGCAGGCGCTTCTCAATCCGACCCTCGTTCATGCCCTTCCATTTTCCCACCTCCTGATGCAAATCGATATGGCGGGAAAAGGCGGCGCCGCCCTTGCGATAGCTCACCAGGAGCTGATAGAGCTTGCGCATCCTGCCGGGAATATCATAGGTGCCGAAGAACACGTCGATGAAACTGCGTTTGGTGTTTTTCTTGCGCATTCGCGTCAGGAAAATCGAGGTGGGCACCAGGAAAGTCGGCAGCGCGCCCTCGGCCATGGCAATCCTGCCGAAAAAGCCGTGATAGTAATAGGGGTCGGCATGAAATAGAGTGGAGCGCTTTTTCAGAAAAATCAAGCCATTGCCGCCCTTTGCGGCGGCCTCACACAAGCTCTGCAGGGCAATTTCCCGGCGGCGTTCATCGCTCTTGAGCGCGCGCGCGCGCCAGGTTCGGAAAGCCTTCATCAGGGGAAGCACCAAAAAGGGGGGAATGCCATGGGTGAATTCAAGCGGCTTGAGGCCATTGCGCTTGAGTTGTTCGTTGACCACCAAAAAATCGATGATAGAGGCCACGTTCCCCACGAAGAACAACCGGCCCTCGGCCTGCAGGGCCCGCAGGCTTCCGAAGTCCGCGTTGAGCGTACGCACCCGGGTAATCCAGGGATGCAACAGGGCGCGCAACAGCATATGCAGCCAGCCGTAGCGCGACAGGTTGGAGCTCATGGGTTTTCCCCTATCCTAAGCAGTACCGTGGCCGTGGCGGCCAATCCTTCCTTGCGGCCCACGAATCCCAGATGCTCGGTCGTGGTCGCCTTGATGTTAACGCGATCGCCGCCTGTCTCCAAGATATCCGCCAATCGGCCTCGCATTTCATCCAGGTAGGGGGCGAGCCTGGGGGCCTGCGCCTGAATGGTGAGGTCCGCATTGACCAGGGCATAACCCCGCTCCTTCAAAGCGGCCCAGACCCGTTTCAGCAGCTCGGTGGAGCGCGCATCCTTATACGCCGGGTCCGTATCGGGGAACCAATGCCCGATATCCCCCATGCCGGCGGCGCCCAGAAGCGCGTCGATCAAGGCGTGTACCGCGGCGTCCGCATCGCTGTGCCCGGCAAGGCCGGGTCCCTCGGGAATATGCACGCCGCCCAGGTACAGCGGGCGCTGGGAATCGAAACGGTGGACATCATAACCCTGTCCGATCCGCAAGCTTTGGGTTTGCAACAATTCCACATCCTCCCGAAAAGTGATTTTCGAATTTTTAGGGCTGGACACATGAATCGCGACCGCGATGCCGGCCGCTTCCAGGAGGCCGGCCTCATCCGTGGGGACTTTCGCGGGATGCGCATCGAAATGGGCATAGGCGGCGCGCAGAAGGCCGGCCCTGAAAATTTGCGGCGTTTGCGCGTGAAAAATCTTATCGCGGTCCAGGGTGCGTTCGATCACGCCCCGCGCGTCCACCCGTTTCAGGGTGTCCACCGCGGGGCTCGCGTAGATGACCGCGCCCACGGAGGCGGCCCGCCGCCACGCGCTTTCCAGGTCCTTGGGGTCCAAAAACGGACGCGCCGCATCGTGGATGAGCACCAGATCCTCATCCCGTGGCTCGCGCAGGGCTTGGAAGACATTGCGCACCGACTCAAAACGGGTCGCGCCGCCATCTACCAGTTGGGCGCGGTCCGCGATCCTTTCCTCAAAATCCTTGCGAAACCGCGGGGGAACGGCGACCAGAATTGTATTGCCGCGAAAAAGCTCCACGCATGCCTCGATGACCGTGGCGCCGCGAAAGGGCAGCAGTTGCTTCGGCCGGGACTTCCCCACGCGGGAGCCCGTACCCCCGGCGGGAATGATGACAAACCGTTTCGGTTTTCGCACCTAAACCTCCAGAGAAGGGAACCAGGATCGGCCTTCCGAGGCGGGCCGGCAGCGAGCGGTTTCGCCGGCCGCCGAGCAACAAAACAATCCGTCCGCCCGGGCGGTTGGCGTACCGCGAGGGGAGCGCGGCAACGGCGGTCCCAAGCCGAGATCATAACACCATTCGGCTCTTGATTCGTTGGTCCTAGCCGGGGGCGCCTAGCCGGCCGCGCCTAGCCGGCCACACCTAGCCGGCCACACCCAGCCAGAGACAGTTCTAAAACAGGGCAAAGTCGGGAGGCCTCTTATCCGGAAGCTCCAGGCGGCCAAGGATATCGGTTCGGATCTGGGCCTTGAGCGCGGTCAGATCCTCAAATTTCATTTCAGGCCGCAGAAAATTCCCCAGGCAGACCAACAGATGCTGCCCATAAACCGCGTCCTCGAAATCGAACAAATGGGTTTCCGTCAACAATTCGGAACGGTCGAGGGTGGGGGCCACACCGATATTGGTAATGGCGCGGTACCAACGCCGCTTCACCCGTGCCCAACTGGCGTAGACGCCGAAGCGGGGCAACAACTCGTTTTC
>JBGTRP010000727.1:0-4088 GCA_041940685.1 Acanthopleuribacteraceae bacterium | reverse complement strand
CACCCTGGTGCCGAGCATGTCGCTGCCCTTGCCGTCAAGGCAGCGGATACCCAACCAGTGGTTGCCTTTGCCGAGGTTGTTGAGCAACAGGCGCGCGGGCCCGTTGTTGTTGAGGATCAGGAGGTCGGTGGCGCCGTTGTTGTCCACGTCGCCAAGCGCGAGCCCTCGGCTGACCTCCCAGCCGGTAAATTCTTTGCCGGCCCGGGAAGAGACCTCCTCGAACTTGCCGTTGCCGAGGTTGCGGAAGAGCTGGTTGGGCTGTTTCAGGGGGAAACGGTCGCCCTTGCCGAATGACTCTTCGTCCACCTTGACCGCGCCATTGAGGACCACCAGGTCCAGCAGCCCATCATTGTCCAGGTCGACCCACTTCGTGCCGAAGGCGGTAAAACGCCGGCTGGGTACGGCCAAACCGCTTTCCTGGCCTCGATCGTCGAAAATGCCGTGGCCGTTATTGACGTAAAGCGTGTTGGTCTCGCCCATCAGATGCGTCATGAACAGATCGTCGTCGCCGTCGCCGTCAAAGTCGCCGGCGGTCACGCCCATGCTGGCCTCCGCCGCTCCGAGACGGTTCACGGCCGCGCCGTTGAACATGGCTTCTTCCATAAAGGATTTACCTTTTTGGTTGAGCCAGAGCTGGTTGGGGTCACCGTCGTTGGCCACGTATATATCCACCCAGCCGTCACCGTTGAAATCCGAGGCGACCACGCCGAGACCCGCGCCCAACTCCTGCAAACCCTTGAGGAGGCCGCCGGCATCCTCGAACCTGCCGCCGCCCTTATTGTGAAAGAGTCGGTCGCGGGCGGGCTTGTAGGCGTCCGGACCACAGTAATCGCGCGCGCTGCTGGGCGCATAGCAGAGGGGGTCGTTGTCAGCGGAGAAAAGCACGTAGTTGGTTAGGTATAGATCAAGCAACCCATCACGGTCGTAATCGAAAAAGGATGCGCTCGTCCCCCAACCATCATCTCCCAGGCCGCTCTCCGCGGTGAAATCGCGAAAGCTGCCGTCCCCATTGTTGAGCCAGAGCTGATTGGGGCCGAGGTTGGTGACGTAAAGGTCGGGGAACCCGTCGTTGTTGACATCGCCGCAGGCCACGCCCATGCCGTAACCCGTGGCCAGAATTCCACTGGCCTCGGTAATATCGGTGAATCGGGGACGCATGACTCCCGCGGCGTCTTGCGCCAAATCATTGCGGAAGAGTCGGTCGCGTGGCGGGCTCTCTCCCTGGTAGGGAAACCAGGCGTCCTTCATTTTGGCGCCAGGGCCCAGCAATGCGCCCTGTACCAGGTAGATATCCATATCGCCATCGTTGTCGAAGTCCAACATGGCCCCGCCCTGTCCGGTGATTTCGGGCAGGTAATATTTTCCCGACATGCCGTTGAAATGGGTAAATGCCAGACCCGTGGCTTGGGCGGCTTCAACGAAATAGGGCGCTTGCCATTTCTCTGAAATATCCTCGGCGCAAAGGGCCGGCATCGGAATACCCGCCCAAAGCAAAAGGACGCAAAGCGGGCTGAAAATGGCGCTATGGTGCATTCGAATCATGGGCATGATTCTAACAACTCCTATACAAAAAAGCATCGGCCGGGCTTGCACCCGGCCGATGTTTATTGGGTTTCAAATCGCATCGACGATGCGATTACCCCGATGGAGGTGTTGCTTACTTGTTATCGCGCAGGTCGGAAATCAGGCTTTCGATCGCTTGCAGGCGATTGCCGATTTCCAGGTTCTGGCGCTTGAGATCTTCAATTTCCTGAGCTTTTTCTTCGAGCTCGGCGTCTTTCTGCTGCAGCCGCTCGTTCAGGCCTTTGATCGCCGCCAGGGTAACCCCGTCCACGTCGATCAAGGAAATCTTGTTCTCATATTCACCCAGACCGAAGAATTGGGCGAAGTCCTGAGCCATGGGGCCCATGTGGCGGATGTCGCCGGCGTCGGTTTTGAAATTCCAGGTGGTGATGTCCATTTGCGCAACCTTGTCCAAAACTTCTTGCGGGTCAACCGGTTCGAAGTTTTCTTTGGAGTTACGGTCGGAGTTTTGAGTCAACGTACCGGCGATCGTCACGTTACCAGAGGTTTCGTTAATGATCATTTCCTCCGCGCCGGAACCGTTGCGGGAGATGAGGACGTTGGTGCCACGATTGACGAAGGACCAGGTGCCGCCCTCATCGTTGTTGTCCAGGCGGAAACGGGCGTAGCCGTTGTTGGCCAGGATCATCTGCTCGCGGGCGTTGTCCACGGTGGAAGAGGCTTCTTCAACATAGAGTTGCGCGCTGCCGTCGGTGCGGCGCACGTGCAGGGAAGCGCCCGGAGATGAGGTGTTCATGCCGACGTCGCCATCCGTGTCGACGTAAATGGAGTTGGTGGGAGCGGTGGGGCGAATTCTGAAGGGCAGCTTGCTGCCGTTGGTGACGTCGCGAACGAAGAAGTTCGTTTCATTACCGGCCAGATCCCAGGTTTGGGGGGTGAAACCGGAAGAACCGTCCTGCTCCAGGCGCAGAGTCGGGGAGTCGCCGTCCACCACGTGCAATTCAACCACGGGGGTGGAGGTGCCCAAACCGATGCGGCCGCCGTCATCCACGTACAGCGAGTGGCTGGGCGCGCTGGCTTCGATGGTAAAGGGCGTACGACCACCAGTAATGTCGTCGACGGAGAACTTGTTGGCGCCGCCGTTGGTGGAATCGTTGGCTGTAATCTGCCAGTCGTTGTTGGGGAAGCTGGCGGAGTTACTGGTATCGTCGAATTTGATGCGCAGGTTGTTCTCTTTTAACTTGAGGGTGTCAAAACCGAAGCTTTCTCCGTTCACGCAGTCGTTGCCGATACAGGCGCTGAAGGTGACGATCAGGTCGTCGTTGATCACCTGGTCGCGCGTGTTGAGATCGGAGTCGTCATTGTCTTTGGGATCGTCCACCACGACGACATCATCGGCGGGGTTGGGATTCCCGGGGGTAGAGCCGTCGTCGCGGCCATCGGATTTCATGCTGATTTCGGGGGTCGCTTTCTCTATTTCATCCGGAGACACGATGTAGCCGTTGTAGATTTGGAAGTAGCCGGAATGAACCATGGGCCCGCTGGGCAATTCGCCTCTTTCGCGAAGCGCGTCGATCGCGGCGTAATCGCCGGAGGCGCGTGCGGCACGGATGATTTCCTTGGCTTCGCTGCTGATTTTAGGAATCGCGCGCAGCTCATAGGTATACTGACCGTCGTTGAGCAGGTTTCCGGAGGCGTCATAAACTTCCAGGAAGGGGATGTTTAATCCGCTGAATTCTTGCGTGGTGATGCCATTGGGGCCTTTCACGGTCAGAACGACCCGCTCGTATTCTTGATTGGGCTGGAAGGTGATCAGGTCTTGAGTGGTGAAAGAGGAAAAGAGACCCTTGTTATCGAGGGCCGAGAGGTTGATGCCGATAAAAAAGCTGAACAAGCATACGCCCGCGAGGATCTGGCGCACACGAATACGAAGATTAGACATAGCTAACAATGCTCCTCCTAAGGTACAGCAAACATTATATTTAACGTTACCATACCCCGTTTCAAATAAAGTTCGGAAAGCGTTCCCAGGCCTGTAATATAGGTTCCGGATTTGGCGCTGTCAACTAGATTAGAAAAAAAATATTTCGTAATATTTACATTTTAGAATATTTTTTAGCCAATCTAAGGCATCGATTCTACCGAGTTTCAAGGGCTTTTTTTCAGCTTCTCCTTGAGAGAAAAGAAGATAGGTCGATCGGGGTTCCTTGGAGCCGCCTTTCTGAAGACGAACCGGGTGCTTGCATCGATGGGCCGGAAACCGCTTGCCCTTGACTCCTTTTGTGAATACGGTTACATTTTGCCCATCACTTTGGAAGGGGTTACCCCCCGCTTTTGCGGTCCTGTCCAATCATCGTGGAGTTTGTTAAATGATGCGCCCTTCCTTTTTTCGGATACTCGGTGTCGCGGGGCTTTTTCTCCTGTGCGCCACCTCCTGGGCGGGGGAGAGGGCGGCGCCGCGCTCCTTCAAGCTACTCACCAGCGAGCCCGGCATCTATACAGTGGGTTTTGAAGACCTGGTAGACGCTGGTCTCGCGGAAGCCTCGCTTGCAAGCGAGAAAATC
>JBGTRP010000726.1:0-4092 GCA_041940685.1 Acanthopleuribacteraceae bacterium | reverse complement strand
TGACGCCAAATCTGATTCCAAATTTCGAGCGTATCATTGAAACGGCGTGGCGTGGAAGGGCGTTCGGGGTGCTCGGCAAGGTCGCGGATCAAGCGGTGAAGTTGTTCGCCGATTTGATAAAACTGGCGGCCCAATACTTGATTGGTAAAGAGCGCGGTCCTGCGAAACGCGAGTCGCCTGGTGTTTTGAAAGCTCTCCGATTCTCCGTAGTAGAGGAGTTGGTGGATGCGATTCGGCTCGTTGGGGCTCTGTAACGCCCAATCCATAAGGGCCTGAAAAGGAGATTTCTGAACGGCCTCGGCGTCATGAACGAAAACCGGCATGTTCTCGGGCGCCTGCCAAATTTGGGTTGCGGCGATGCGGTACCATTCGGCTTGGCGCTGATTTTTCTCCTGATCGTAATAGTCCGCGAGGGCCAGGAGGACCTTGGTTTCCAGGTTGGGGAAGGGGAAGTCCTGAACCAGGCGCTCGGCCAAGCTTAGGTTTTCGTAAGCCGAGGTATAGCGGCCGGATTTCAGATAGTACAAACCCAAAAGATAGTTGCGGTAGATCTTTTTATAGGTGGTATCGGTCGCCATGACGCGGATTTTAAGTTCGAGACCGCGGTGATTCCTTTCGAGCAGGCGTTCGAGACCCGTGTAGGTCTTTTCGTCCAACGCGGGGGCGGGCTCCGGAAGATCGCGCGCCGGCGACGATCGCCTCGGCTCGGGCCCAGTGGGCTCCGCGATCTTGGTCACTGGCGAAGCGGGTTGACCCGGATCCGGCTCAACGGGGGCCGGGCTTTCTACCCTGGGTTGAAATACTTGTATCTGATCGGGCAGATGCTCGAAGGGCAAAGCCACCCATTCGCGGACCAGCCGGAGGTTGTTGCGGACAACCTCCATCCGGTCCATTTGACCCCGCTTCTGAAAATACTCTATCTGCAAGGGATAGAAAAAGAGGCGAAACTCGCCGCGGCTGAGTTCCCGATCCAGTGGCGCCAACGCGTTAATGGTCCGCGCGGCCTCGTTCAAGTCGTCCCGGTTGAGGGAAATGCGCAGATCGAGCAGGTCCGCAAAATAGCGAGACGCCGGATCGTCAGGCGAATCGGGCCTCTCCGCGAGGTCGGCAAGCTCCAGCAGCCAAGCATTACGCAGCCAGTAGGGAAGGAGGTGATCCTCCGTGCGCGGCATGCGTTGGTCCCGTTCCATCTCGCGGCAAATTTGAAACCAGGAAGCTCCTGTCGCGTCCAGGCCAAGATCCGAGGGCGAGACGCGAGTATAACGCGCCAAATAATATAGAAGCCGATAGCGATAAGGGTCTTGAAGGGCTCCGAATTCGCTGTGCAGCAACCGAGCCGCGTTCTCGAACGCTGGCCAGTCTCGCTCCCTGCCGTATAAACCCGTCAAAACCACGAGCGCGACGCCACGCCAATTGCGGCCTCTGGTGAGATAGGATTGGTAGAACTCGATTTTGGAGCGGGGATTGCCCAGCCGGAAGGCAATCTCCGTCAACCGCAGGCCCAGGGGCGCGATATCTTCTTCCGCGGGGCTGGAAGCCAGAAAAAATCCTTCCGCCGTTAAAAACCTGTTTTCCTGAAAGGCCGCTTCGCCCTGGATGAAAGCCTCACGGTCCCTTGCCTCCTCCTCCCGCGTGAGGGGCGGTTCTCGGACCTCCTCGCCTTCCGTCTGTTCCGGCAGGGGTAGATCTGCGTCCGCCGCGTCAGGAGAGGATTCGGTTTGCGGAGGCGTCCGCTTTCCATCCGTTTCGGTTTGGACCTCGGTCGGCGCTTCCTCGGATGGAGCGGATTCGGGCCCCTCTTTCTCCTCCTCGGAGGGCGGCTCCATCGAGGATGGACTTGGCTGTTCCGGGGCCGGAGTTTCCTGCTCTGGCTCGTTTGCCGCCAGGGCTGGGCTGTCGCTCGCGGCTTCCACCTCGGGGCTTGCTTCCGGCCCTGTGGGGGGCGCGGACTCCAATGTTTCCTCGGAAATGGGGTCCTCGGGAGAATGGGCTTCTTTCACGGCGGGTGAGGGGCTCTCGGAGATAGCGTCGGGCTCGGGCTCCCGCTCGACTTGGAGATCGGTTGCCGTAAAGGATTGCACCTGTTCCGGCAGCCGCTCCATGGGGAAGGGCGTCCATTGACGAATGAGCGTCAGGTTCCGCCGCGCCACAAGGGCCTGGTCCTCCTGTCCTCTGCGTTGGAAGTAATCCACCAGCAGGGGGTAATAAAAGCTGCGCAAGAGGGAGGGTTTCAACTCGCGATCCACCGGCGTCAACTTGTTTATTGCCGTGGCGGCTCCATTGAGGTCGTTTTGCAACAAAGCATTGCGAATGTCCACCAGATGGGCGAAATAGGTCTCCTCGGGATCATCGGATGGCGCGGGTCGCACCTGAGGCGCTTCGCTTTCCAGCATCCAGGAGTAGCGCAAGGAATAGGGCAGCCCCGGGTCTTCCAGTCGCGGCATGCGTTTGGAGGACTCCAAGGCCCGGCAGGCTTCAAACCAACGCGCATCCAAGTCGTTCAGATTCAGGTCCTCCCGCGACGCACGGGTGTAGCGCGCCAGGTTGTACAGGAGCCGGAAGCGGATGGGGTGGTCCGGGGTCCCCATCTCGCGAAATAGCTGGACCAGCGCGTTTTCGAAGGCGACCCAATCGCGCCGCTTTTCGTTCAAACCCGCGATGACCAGCAGGGCCGTGGCGCGCCAGTTCCGGTCGCGGTCGAGATAGGATTTGTAGAAATCGATTTTGGATGGCGGGCTGTTCAACCGATTGGCGATCTCGATCAACCGCAAGCTCAGGGGAACCACCTCCTCTGAACTGGGTTGAAGGCTGAGGAAGAATCCCTCGGCCGCGAGGTGCCGGCCCTCCTGAAAAGCCGCCTCGCCTTGGGCAAGCAAGGGGTCTTGTAAGGGCGACGCCGCCAAAAGGAAACATGCGATTTGAAACATCCAGCTCTCCAGGCTACCAGGAATCGAGGGGGGACCCTTTGTGAATCTCGCGAGGGATTCGCTGTATTATAGGTCGAGGCGAAACCAAAGGGAAATTGCGCTGGCCCGGAACAGGCTGTCCGGCTTCAAACCAGCGTCCGCGGCAGGAAAGCGCCCGCCATGGCAGTCCCCGAATGTCAGTGCCGCTTCAAGAGGCCAGAGGCGTCCCTACGATGCGCTCGTAGCACTCCAGGTAACGTTTTGAGGTTCCGGCTAGCAGCTCTTCGGGCAACCGGGGCGCGGGTGGTTTGTGATTCCAACCCAAATCGCTCAAATAGTCGCGCACGAATTGTTTGTCATAACTGGGCGGGTTGCTGCCGGTGCGATAGGAATCCGCGGGCCAATACCTACTGGAATCGGGAGTCAGCACCTCATCGGCCAGAACAATTTGTCCCTCTTGAAGGCCGAATTCGAACTTGGTATCCGCAATCAGGACGCCTCGGCCGCGGGCATGGGCGGCGGCCTTGTTGTAAACTAGCAGGCTGAGGTCGCGCAGCCGCTCGGCCAGATCCTTGCCGACCATATCGACCATGGTCTGAAAGGAAATGTTCTCATCGTGGCCGTCGCTGATTTTTGCAGCCGGCGTGAAAATCGGTTCTTCTAGCTTTTGGGCCAACTGAAGGTCGGGCGGCAGCTTCATGCCGCAAACCGTGCCTTGCGCGCTATATTCCTTATACCCGCTGCCCACCAGGTACCCCCGCACCACGCATTCCACGGGCACCATCTCCAGTTTCTTGACGATCATGAAGCGGCCGTCCAAAAGCGCGCGATATTCCTGGAGCGAGGCCGGGAGTTTTGCAAAATCCGTGGAAACCATATGATTGGCGACTTCTTCATGCAGAAGCTCGAACCAGAACTTGGAAAGCTGGGTCAGCACCCGGCCCTTGTTGGGGATGGGGTCGGGAAGAATGACGTCAAAGGCGGAAAGGCGATCGGTGGCTACAAAGAGGAAATGGTCGCCCAGGTCGAAAATTTCGCGCACCTTACCGCTGGCAACCTTTTTCAAAGAGGGTATGTCTATTTGTGCCGCGACCCGGGACATCTTTGGTTTCGCCCTTCAAAAGTCATTGCGAGAACATTGCCACGGATGAAGGTGGTGGCCAGTGACGGAATCGAACCGCCGACA
>JBGTRP010000725.1:0-4098 GCA_041940685.1 Acanthopleuribacteraceae bacterium | reverse complement strand
ACCTGCTGTTTGTGGTGGATCTATTTCGACGATGTGGCCGGCTCCAAGGTCAAGGGCGAGCATCTGAATCCCATGATCTGGCTCTACGCCCATATTCCGCTACAGATTGGGTTGGTCGCGGTAGGCGTCGCCATCAAGAATGCGGTCGTATTCGATCTGGGCGTCGCGGCCCCGGACAAGTACCGCTGGTTATTGTGTGGGTCCCTGGCCCTAGCGCTGTTCAGCGTTTCTCTGATCGACTCGGTAACCGAACGGCGTCAGGCGGAGCTCAGCGACCGGGTCCGCGTCCAGGTCCGCTTTTTTTCCGGAATCCTCATCCTGCTCATGGCCGTGGCGGGCGGGACCATGTCCGCGGGCTGGTTCCTCGCGCTGGTGCTGCTGGTATGCGTGGCCCAGGTCATCTTCGACATGATGATGGCGCCGCTGGAGGCGCATGAGGGCCCGGACAGCGCCAGTTTGATCTCGGATTTGGCCCGTTTGCGGGCGCAAGGCAAGACCGTGAAACACGAGCGCCGCGATATCAGCGAGGCCATACGCAAGGGAACGCCCAACGCCCTGCGCAAGGATGTTTACTTCTTCTTTATGGAGGGCTCCTGGCGCAGGGTTTTTCTGTCCATTTTGGTGCTGTACCTGATCATAAACCTGTTCTTCGCGGCCCTGTTCCTGGTGCAGCCGGATTCCATAGCCGAGGCGCGGCCCCAATCCTTCGCGGACGCCTTCTTTTTTAGCATTCAAACCATGTCCACCATCGGCTATGGCGTACTTGCGCCCGCGACCACCTATGGCAATGTCATCGTCACCCTGGAGGCCGCGACCGGCCTGCTGGGCGTGGCGCTCGTCACCGGTTTGATGTTCGCCAAGGCTTCCCGCCCCAAGGCCAGCGTGCTCTTCAGCAAACCCATGATCATTACCCGCCGTCATGGCAAGACCACGTTGATGTTCCGGGTCGGCAACGCCCGCGGCAACGACCTGGTCGACGCCCACCTCCACCTGGCCGCACTCTTCGACGAAATCTCTTCCGAGGGCCATCACCTGCGCAAAATCCACGACCTGACCATCACCCGAAACCGCACCCCGTTTTTCTCGCTGACCTGGCAGGTCATGCATGTCATCGACGAAAAAAGCCCGCTGCACGGCCTGGATTGGACGGCTGAAAATCAGGACCTCATCGCCTTTATGGTCACCATGACGGGCCATGACGGAACCTATGGTCAGACCGTTTACGCCCGTCACACTTACTACCCCGAGGATGTGCGGGAGAACCACCGCTTCGTGGATGTGATTTCCGAGCTGCCGGATGGCCGCTTGATGGTCGATTACCAGCATTTCCATGATACCCTTCCCGACGAGTCCGCCGATTCCTGAACAGGCCCCAATCCTTCCGCGAAGCTGGTTATTGGATGGGACGCATGAGCGATCCGGTCAGCATACACCCCGGCCCAACGGCCTTTCTAAGGGCGGCCGAACCCTTTCTTTTGCGCAATGAGGCGGAAAACTGCCTGATCCTGGGAACCGCGACCGATTGGGGCGCGTTTCCCGCAAAAAACCAGCCTCATCCGCTTTTCATTACCCTGGCGCGGGAGGGCGCGACCGCCGCGGCCGGGGTCCGCCTGCCCATGGGCAAGTTGGTTCTCTGCCGAACGCCGCGGGAGTTGCTCTCCCCCCTGGTCGATTTTTGGCTGAATCGTGGATCTCCACTCGAAGAATTAAATGCTGTCGTGGCCCCACGCGAAACCGCAAACGCCGTCGCCGCCCAATGGCGCGACCAAACGAACAAAACACCCACGCTGGCGCGGCGGATGCGGATCTTTCAATTGAAGCGGATCGCGCCCAATTTGGCCGACGGCGCGGGCAGACTTCGCCGCCCGACCGCTTCGGAATTGGAATTGGCGGCGGACTGGATCGAGGCTTTCGGCGAGGAGGTGGGCGAACCCATGAACGGAACCGCCGTTGCCAAATACCTCATCGCAAGGGACAGTCTGTTTGTTTGGGATCAGCGCGGACCCGTCACCCTGGTGTCATGGGCGGGTCGGACCGCCCATGGCGCCCGCATCAACCTGGTCTACACGCCGGCAACACGGAGAGGATGCGGCTACGCCACCGCCGCTGTTGCCGCGCTCAGCCAAAAACTCCTCGATGAGGGCCTGAATGTTTGTTTCCTGTTCACGGATAGGGAGAACGCCGCCGCCGGCCACATCTACCAAAAAATCGGCTACCGGCCCGGGCGGGAGTTTTACGATTACAGCTTAACATCATGACAAGGCGCCGCCCGTTCCTTTTTAACAGTCGTCGAGGCGCTCCGGTTTGAAGTGGAAGCTCACCGTGGCCGGCGAGGGTTTGCCATTGGGACCCAACCCGCCCGAGGCCTGCCGACGACCTGTCTTGATCGATGCGCCATGACCGAACCGCGTGGTCACCGTGGGCTGGCTGACTACCTTGCCGTCCTGCAGAATTTGCACCTTTAGCGTAATGCCCGTGGCCTCGTCTTTGCCCAGACCGTCCAGCGTCGGCTCGTAGAACATCATGGGCAATACCCGCAATTGCCAATCCTGGTGCGCGGTTTGAAACAGGCTGTTCGTATGGGCAAGGTAGCGGTATTCCACCTGGTCCACGACGCCCTCCCGCTCCCAGGCAATCTGGAAGCTGAGCCGGAAGGGCAAGCGCTCCGTATCGAGCGCCTCGAGATCCTCGTTGGCGCCCACGAAGTAGACGCCCTCGCTCTCGGTGATTCCCCAACCCGCGTCAGCGAGCTGTCCGCGAAGCGCGCCTTGCCAGCCAACGCCCGAAACCTCGCCGTGGATGGTAGGCGGCGGGGCCGAAGAAAACAGGAAAAAGGAGACGTCTTCCCTGTTGGCCAGGTTTTCCAAAATCGCGGGGAGGTTGGCCCCTCCCCTGTGCCTTGAAGCCGGGGTTGCCGACCCCTGATCTCCCTTTGGGGAAATGGCAAAAAGCAAAAGCGAAAAGCACGTCAGCAGAGCCAAAATCAGGATGTGGAAAGGTTTCATGGAAAATCTCCTCTCGAGAAATTGAAGCCGTTGCAGGCTGAATTTGGAGTCATGCACCATGGATGCGGAAAGCGCGGCCTCGGGCCCGGTGGCACGCTCCAAAATACAGGCGGCCAGATGCGACCGATACTCGCCCTCGGGGAAAGAGTCGCGGCAAATCTCGTCACAGCGCAACTCCACCAGACGCCGCAGCTTGGCATGCAGGAACCATGGCAGCGGGTGCCACCAGAATAGTCGTTTCACCAGATGGGACAGCAACAGCCAGAGATTGTCGCGGCAACGCACATGGGTCCGCTCATGGGCCAGCACGCTCGCGCGCGCTTCGCTCCGGTAGAGCCGTTCCCCGATCCAAATCCTGGGCCGTAATAAGCCGGTGGTGACGGCCATGGCTTCTCCGGGCACCTCGAAAACCCTGACCCCGCGCGCTTTTCCTTCCGAGAAGGAACACCTTGGATCGGAAACCGCGCGCGCCCGCCCACGCCAGCGACTGATCAGCCTGGCCTGGCGAAGCAGATCCAGTAGAAACCAGCCAAGTCCCAATCCCAAGGCCAACCAGAATAGAGTTTGGCCCGAGGGAAAAAACCCGCTTTGTGGCCCGAGCTCCGCCCGAGGCGTTATCAGGATTCCGGCCACCTCGCGCACCCGCTCACCGGATAAGGGACTTGCCTCGGCCAAGGGCGTCACGATCGCGAGTTCCTGAACCGGAAGCAACCAAAGCAGGGTGGCGGCCAGGCATAGCCACAGGCGGTGACGGGCGGGGGCGCTGGCCAGGGCCTTGACCGCGCCTAACACAAAAAGGGTCATCAGACTGTTGATGATGAGAAAAGCGATCATGGTTTCTCCAGTTCTCGACGGCCGCGCTCTCTACCTTTTAATGCTTCTTTCTTTTGGTCGATGATCGACTCCAGGTAGGCCAGATCATCGAGGTTGAGGTTCTCTTCTTCCAATAGCGCGCTCATGATCGGCCTCACCTTGCCGTTGAACATGACCTCCACCAGCCTTTTGAGCATGGGTTTGGAAAGCGCCTCCCGCCGCACCGTGGGCGTGTAGAGGATGGAGCGCTCGAAGCTCTTCAGGCGTTTCAGGGCCCCCT
>JBGTRP010000724.1:0-4118 GCA_041940685.1 Acanthopleuribacteraceae bacterium | reverse complement strand
AATGGATTGCACCGCGGCGAGAATGGCGTAGTCGCCGCAGCCGGGGCACCAGCGAACGATCTGGTCCGACTGAAAATCTTTTTTGCTAAGCGTGCCTGTATCGGCCATGGTGACCTCCAAAAAAATGAAACAGCGGCTGTTGCAATTCCGTGAGCGCCACGAAGCGCCCGGTTTTGTTGTCCCCGATCACAGATGGTCCTTGATAAAATCGGTCAGCTCGGAAACGTAGAGGGGCCGGCCCTCGACCTTGAAATAGGGGATGGTGTCTACCGAGAACTTGGCCTTGAGGAGCACATCCAACTGGCCCGTATTGAGTTCGGCGATCAGCAGTTTTTTATAGCGGCCAAGCACCTCGCTCGTGTTGGCGGGGAAGGGGTTGAGATAGCGGAAGTGAGCGCCCGCCACGGAATGACCCAGGGCATTGAGGTTCTCCACGGTAGTCAACAGCGAACCGTAGGTGCCGCCCCAACCCAGCATCAAGACCTCGGCATTGGGGTCGCCATACACTTCAAGATCCGGAATGGATTCCGCGATGCGATCGATTTTCTCCGCGCGCAGGTCGACCATCAATTGGTGGTTGGCCGGATCGTAACTGACATTGCCGGTGATGTTCTCTTTTTCCAGCCCGCCGATGCGATGCTCAAGCCCGGCCTGACCGGGAATGGCCCAGGGCCTCGCCAGGGTCTTGGGATCGCGATTGTAGGGCGCGAAAGTTTCCGGATCGTCCGCGTGGGTTACCGAGAAACGAGGCAAGCTGTCCATGCTGGGGATGCGCCAGGGCTCGGTGCCGTTGGCCAGGTAGCCGTCCGATAACAAAATGACCGGAGTCATGTACTCGACGGCGATGCGAAATGACTCGATGGCGTAGTCAAAACACTCCGCGGGCGTGGCCGGGGCCAAGACCGCGACGGGAGAATTGCCATTGCGGCCGTACATCGCCTGCAGCAGGTCGGATTGCTCGGTTTTGGTGGGCATCCCGGTGGAGGGGCCCGCCCGCTGAACATTTAAAATCACCAAGGGCAACTCGGCCATGACCGCCAGGCCGACGGCCTCGGATTTCAGGCACAGGCCCGGGCCCGAGGTGCCCGTAAGCGCCAAAGCGCCCCCGTAAGCCGCGCCGATGGCCGCGCCCACCGCGGCGATTTCATCCTCGGCTTGAAAGGTGAAAACTCCATAGCGCCGCAAGCGCGCGAGCTCGTGCAGCACATCGCTGGCGGGCGTGATCGGGTAGCTTCCATAAAACAGAGGCTTGCCGGTTATTTTTGCGGCGGCGATGAAACCCATGGCAATCGCCTGATTGCCCATGACGCTGCGGTACTTGCCCTTTTCCAGGCTGGCCTCGGGCACACGGAAAAAACTCGTGAAGATTTCGGTGGTGTCGGCGTAGTTGTATCCGGCCTTGAGCGCCAATTGGTTGGCCAGCATGATTTGTGGCTTTTTGGCAAATTTCTTTTCAAGCCATTCCAGGCTGACCTCCAAGGGCCGATCATAGAGATAGTACATGATGCCAAGGGCATAAAAGTTCTTGCAGCGGTCCGCTTCTTTCTTGCTCAGGCCGCTTTCTTCTACCGCGCGGTGGGTAAGCTCGGTGAGGGGAATTTTCAGAACCCGGAACTTGTCCAGGCAGCCATTGGTCAGCGGATCGTCCTCGTACTGCGCTTTTTTGTATTGAACCGCGTTGAAATTGTCCTCATTGATGATGACCAGGCCGCCATCGGACATATCGGAAAGGTTGGCCTTGAGAGCGGCCGGATTCATGGCCACGAGAACGTCCGGCGCATCGCCGGGCGTGTGGATATCCTGACTGGCGAAATGGATTTGGAATCCGCTGACGCCCGGGACCGTGCCGGCCGGGGCGCGAATCTCGGCGGGAAAATCCGGAAAAGTGGAGATATCGTTGCCCACCGTGGCCGAGGTATTGGAGAATTGCAGCCCGGTCAATTGCATCCCGTCACCAGAGTCGCCCGCGAAACGAATGGTCGCATGGGTAAGGGTTTTTCGTTGCTTGGGAGCGTGTAACATGGATGTGACTCCTGGCTTGCCGAGGTTTCGGCTCGGTGATTCCAGTAACGAAGAATTACTGAAATGGTCCATTATATAACTTCTGTTCTCTCATGCAAAACGAAAGCTTGGCCATGAGATGAAGGCTGCTCAACCCTTGCCGCACATGGGTTTGATGTGTTTTTTGAGTTCCAAAACGCCGCGAACGGCGCCTCTGCTTATGGGGCGCCGAACCCGATGACAAAGCCAGTGGGCGCGCGTGACGGCGAGGTTATTCAACGGCGGAGATTACGGTTTCCGCGGCCCGGATCAGCGCTTCCGATCGGATCAGCCGCTCGGCGTCCGCGATGGCGGGCGCCATATATCGGTCTTGTCTCCAGGGCGGGAATTGGTCGCGGACTATGTCGACCACGGGCAGTAGGGCCTTCGCGGTCCGCAAGGGTTCCAGCAGGAAAAGACCCTGAACCGCGGCCAACAACTCGATGGCCAATACATGGCGGGTATTCACGACTACCTGGCGAAACTGCCGCGCCGCAATGGTGCCCATGGATACATGATCCTCCTTGGCGGCCGAGGTGGAAATCGAGTCTACAGAGGCGGGGTGGCAAAGCGACTTGTTCTCGCTGACCAGCGAGGCCGCGGTGCAATGGGCGATCATGAATCCCGAGTTCAGACCGCCCTCCTTCACCAGAAAAGCGGGCAGATCCGAGAGGTAGGGGTTGCACAGTCGCTCGATGCGGCGCTCCGCGATATTTGCCAACTCCGCGACCGCGATCGCGGCGAAATCGAAGGCCATGGCCAGGTTCTCACCGTGGAAGTTTCCGCCGCTGATCAATCGGCGCTCATCGGAGAGCACCATGGGATTGTCGGTGGCGGAGTTGATTTCGATCTCCAAGACCTTTCTTACATGTTCCAGCGTATCCCGCGCGGGCCCGTGGACCTGCGGAATACAGCGCAAAGAATAACTGTCCTGCACCTTGCCGCATCCTGTGTGCGAGGCCATGATTTCACTGGATTCGAGTAGCCGCCAGAGGTTGCGGGCCGAGGCGATTTGGCCCGGGTGGGGGCGAGCGGCATGAATTTTTTCATGAAAGGGCATGCGGGAGCCCTTGAGCGCTTCGAGGGACAAGGCGGCGATCAAATCGGCGTGTTTGGCAAGCGAAAACCCTTCCCACAGGGCAAGCCCGCCGATGGCCGCCATGACTTGGGTTCCGTTGATCAGGGCCAGGCCCTCTTTTGCCGCCAGCCGCAGAGGGCCCAGGCCTAGCGCGGCCAAAGCTTCCGACGCGGGGACCAAGCGCCCCTCCAGGTATGCTTCGCCCTCGCCCATCAGGTTGAGCGCCAGATGGGCGAGCGGGGCCAAGTCGCCTGAGGCTCCTACCGAACCCTGCTCAGGGATCATCGGGTGAAAGCCAGCATTCAGCGCGGCGACCAAGCGGTCCAAATTCTCAGGAGAAATGCCGGAGAACCCCTTGGCCAGAACGTTGGCGCGTAGAGCCATGAGCGCTCGACAGTGGTTTGAATCCAGGTGGGCGCCCACGCCCGCGGCATGGCTCCGAATAAGGTTATATTGGAGGTCTTTCAATTTGGCGTCCGGAATGACTACCGAGGCAAAATTGCCAAAGCCGGTGTTGACGCCATACACCACGTCTCCAGTATCCACAATATGGTCCACTACCTCGCGCGATTCCCGAACGGCGCGTTTTCCGCCTTCCGACAACCGCGCCTCCGCGCCTTCCGCGATCGCGACCAGACCTTTCAAATCCAGCGTCTCTCCATCCAAAACAACCTTCAAGTCAATTTCTCCTTCGGTTAAGAACCACGCTCCCGGTGGCCCTCGGGTCCATCCCTTCTGCCGTGCGGAGGGCTCCGGCCCATTTAAAACCGCTAGCCCAGGGTAACCATGAACCCGGTGGGCCTATTATTTACCTTAATAAAGGGTTCCGGCCAACTCCTATTTGCTCTTTTTTGCCAGGCTCCCGTGAACTGGTGCTCAGGGCGTCGCGGGAGGCGAGCCGCCAAATCCCCCACGATCTCCTGAAAATCAGAGCCGCCAATCGCTCTTGGCGTCGTCAGTTGGCGACGCCAATAATTGGCCACCTTGTTTCGCGTGATCG
>JBGTRP010000723.1:0-4127 GCA_041940685.1 Acanthopleuribacteraceae bacterium | reverse complement strand
CAGGAGGGCGGTCAGCGCGTCCGGTTTGAGTTCGCTCGAACCCGCTCCCATACCAAAACCCCAGGTGGTTGTTAGCAAGAGTTTTTCCGGGAATGGGAACCTGATGGTAGGAAGTATTTCCCAAATCGTGCATCTCGCCGCGGATCAAGCCTACTACCTATTGGTGCGGCCGGATAGTTTTGCAACGGGAGCCAGCATTTACAATATCGGGATCCAAACCATACAGCGCGCCTATTAGCGGTATGCGAGGGGGCGCCTAGCCGGGGGCGCCCAACCCGGAGCGATTTACCCGCCCGATAGATTGGTTCCCAGATCTCCACGGGTTGATTCAGCCGAAGCCGTCCCTGGTTCAGGGGCGCCGCCAATTGCCCGAAAATGACCCGGCCCTCGCACTCCCGAAAGGTGGCCAGCAATCGCCCGAGACGCCTCACCCTCTTTGCCAGGTCAGGGCGCCGAACCCGGTATTCAGTTGGTGTCGGCGCCGCGTCCCTACCAACCAGCGCAGGAAAGCCATCACCGGTTCTTCCTCCTCACGCCCCTGGCCTTCCCCTTCCTTACCAGCCCACAACTCCAGGCAATGCGACCGGCAGGGCTCGGCGCCCCTCGACCCCGCTTGCTCCACTAGAAAGGTCACGGCAAAAGGAAAAGGCGGAACCCGTAGCAGACGGTCGAAGGGAACCGGCACCCGCTCCTCCGCGTTCACCAGCAAAACCCTGTCATTGGGTCGTTGTGTGAGCAGGTGAGCGGCCTCCAGAAAGGAGGCGGCAAAGGTGTCCTTTCCCGCGCTCAGGGTTCTTGAAAGACGCCGATTCTCGGTGACCAGGCTAAGATAGGCTGCGGGCGTGTGGTGAACCGAGTTTTGAAACCAGGTGGGCGAAGGCGGCTCTTGCCGGCTCAATTCCGAGAACAAACGCTCCAGGGTTTGGATCTCGCCATTGCGCGATGCATAGATCAGATGTGGTTCCCGGGGCGCAATCCCGGCCGATTCACAGGGACCGGTCATGGTTTCCAACACCATTTTCGTGAGGAAACTACAGCGGCGACGCAGACGGGGAGGCGCGCAAGTTGCCGCGGGCGCGTGTTCTCCATCCGGATTGCCATTGCCTGTCGACAACCAATCCAACCACTGGGCATGCGTGGACAAGCCCGGCGCCCATCCGCGCCAACCCCGTATTTGCATGGGTGGCCCCAAGCGTTTTTTGATGGTCACGGGAGCGCGTCCTCATCGAGCTCCCGGCCCAAGACCAAGCTACAATTGTTGCCGCCGAAGGCAAAGGAATTGCTCATAAAAATCAGGTTGCCGCGGGCGTCGAGAGATTCGCTGGGAGCAACCAGGTTGAGTTGGGGAAAACGGTCGTCGGTTTGGCCATCCCAGGTATGCGGCGGCAATCGAACCCGGCCGCCATCCGCTCCCCGCAGCGCCAACCAGCAGAAGCCGACTTCCACGGCGCTCGCGCCGCCAAGGCAATGGCCGGTCAGGGGCTTGGTGGAGCCGCAGGGCACCGCGCCCAACACCCGATCCACGGCCTTGGCCTCCATGGCGTCGTTGAGCGGCGTCCCCGTGCCGTGCAGGTTTAAATAGGCAATGGCCTCAGCGCCAATGCCCGCATCCTCGATCGCCCCTCGCATGGCCGCCTCCGCGCCCAACCCCTCCGGATGAGGCGCGGACATATGGTAGGCATCGCAGCTTTCGCCGATTCCCATCAAGCGAATGCCGCCCTGGTTCCGGCTCAGCAGAAAGAGAGCGGCGCCCTCGCCGATATTGAGCCCATCCCGATTCCTGCTGAAGGGGTTGCTCACCGAGCGCGAAAGCGAGGCCAGCGATTCAAAGCCATTCAGGGTCAAGTGACAAAGGGCGTCGACCCCGCCGGTAATCACGGCGTCGCAAATATCCAGTTCGAGCAGGCCGCGCGCGGAGGCGAAGGCTTTTCCGCTGGAGGAACAGGCGGTTGAGACCGTGTAGGCGGGTCCGCCCACGTCGGCCAACCGCGCCACAAAACGGGAAATACTTCCCATGTCGTGTTGACTGTCATAGCGATAGCTCGGCGGCAGGCGGCCTTCTTTCTTCCAGTGAAAGTAGGCCGCCTCGCTGGCGTCCAACCCCGATGTGCTGGAGCCCAATACGACTCCAATCCGGGAGGCGCCCCAGCGCGCCTTGGCGGCCTCAATGCTGGCTTCCACCTGGGAGTAGGCCATCAGGGCCAGGCCATGGTTCCGGCATTCAAAGCGACGCAAGCCCTCGGGAAAACTTGGCAGATCGGCCCGAACTCGACCCACGGGCACCCGTTCTCCGGTGGTGCGCAACACATGGGGTACAAGTCGATTCGCGTCTCCGCGGAATAACCGTTCCGCGATTGAATCCAAATCCTCGCCGAGCGCATTGACCATTCCCAAGGCATCCAGGCAGAAACCGTTCATGGTTTGCCCTCGCTTGCCGCATCGGCAGCCGGTTTGTTCCATACATCGAAGAAGTTGAACCACTGGTAGGGGTATTGGGCGCAAACCTGTTCCAACCGCCTGACATATTTTTCCATATAGCCCCGCAAAGCGGCCTCCCGATTGCCCCGCGGCAAAACCACTCGATCAGCGATGGGTTCCGCAAAAAAACGATAGCGTAGCCTACCCGTGCGCACCCCGACCGTCAAGTAGACGGGACAGCCCAGCAGACCCGCCAGCACCCAACAGCTCTGAGGAAAGGGCGCGGGTTCTCCTAAAAAGGAAATCCAAGCATTGCGTTGCTTACCCATGGGCGTGGGGCGATCGCCCAGCAAGGCCACCATCTCGCCGGCCTCGATGCGTTCCTGAATTTGAAAGGCGGAGTGAAAATCTTCCGGGTCGATTTCGATCACATTGATCTCGGCGCGCGGATTCAGCAACTTGAGGAGCTGGTTGAACTTACGCGCGTTGGCGCGGTACAGCACCACATTGATTTTGTATCGCTTATCCACGGAGAGCCGCATGGCGTCGAAGCTGCCGATATGCGCACCGATCAGCAGGCCGCCCTTGCCATCCCCTGGTTTCAGATAATCCAAACCATGCCCACTAAAGCGAAAGCGGCCAACCTCGCCCTGCCATAGCCAAAGCCTATCGAGGATGTTGAAGGCGAAATTGAGGTGGTGAAGATAACTTTTCCACAAGCCCGGTCGGCCTACCGACTCGGGGAACTTCAGGTGCAGTCGGCGCAGATAATCCATGGAGGCGCGCCGGCTGATCGTTCCGGTGAGAAAGAAATACAGGGCCACGGGATAGGCGACCAGGCGCGCGACCCCATAACCGCAGGTGTTGAGCAACCAAAGCGCCAAACGCAAGGCCCCAATGGAGCCGCGCTCGGGGATACGCTCCCAAACCGAGGCCTTCATGGCTCTCTCTCCCATCCGCGTCCATTTCCCTGGAGGATGCGGGTGAAAAGAGAGGCCCGCTCCCATGGTTGAGCCTCGCGGAACGCATCGGCGCTTGGACCCTCGCTCATGCTAGGACCCGATCGCGATTGAGACCCAACTTTTCCAAGTACCAGTCCTCCAAGTAGCGGGTTAGACCACGCACTTGGCGGGGCAAGCCGTCCAGGGCCAAGATGTGAGCCGGAGTTTCCAGGGGGGGAAATACGGTCAGGCGCATATCCACGGCGCGGGCCGGAACCCGGTGCCAGGGCTCTCCCTTGAGCAGCGTGGGAGGCTCGCAGGTCACCAGTATCGGCAAGAGTGGTCTCCCCGTGCGCAAGGCGATTTGGGCCGCCCCGCGCGAAAAGGGACGCAATCCGTGGGCGGGAGAACGGGTGCCCTCCGGAAACACCAGCAGCGAATGGCCCGCGGCAAAGTTGGCTTGACAGTCCCGCAAAATTTGCATGGCGTGATCATTGGGAATATAGCCCGCGGCCCGAACGCCGATACCCATGAATTTGTGACGCCAAAGCGATTTTTTAACCATACAATTACAACTCGGCAGACGGTAGAGAATGCCCAGGACATCGATCAGGCTGGGGTGATTGGCGATGATGACGCTAGGTCCCGTCTCGTAAAGATGGCGCTCGCCCTCGATGGAGAAGGAGGCCAGAGGTCCCAAAAATTTCATAAAACCCACGAATAGAAAAAACGAGCGATGGATGACGACCCGGCTCATATAACGTTTGC
>JBGTRP010000722.1:0-4127 GCA_041940685.1 Acanthopleuribacteraceae bacterium | reverse complement strand
CCGACGAAGTCGGGCACGGTGTACTTGCCGAACTTGCGCAGGTAGGGCGCCAGCAGAAGCGCCAGCAACACATAACCGCCCGTCCAGCCCATCAAGTATACGGAACCGTCTCTGCCCATGAAGGAGATGAGGCCGGCCATGGAGATGAAGGACGCCGCGCTCATCCAATCGGCCGCGGTCGCCATGCCGTTCACCACGGGATGTACCTTGCTGCCGGCCACGTAAAAATCGCCGGTAGATCGGGCCCGTGACCAAACCGCGACCCCGATATAGACCGCGAACGAGAGACCCACCATCACGAAGGTCCAGGCTTGTACATTCATGACGCATCGCCCTTTTCATCCACTTGGTAGGCCCGGTCAAGTCGGTTCATGAGAAACACGTAGACGAAAATAAGGACCACGAATACGTAGATGGAGCCCTGTTGTGCGAACCAGAAACCCAACCGGAACCCGCCGAACCGAATTCGATCCAGCACGTCCACGAACAAGATTCCCGCTCCGTAGGAGACCAGGAACCAAATGGTCAATAAAATACCCAAGTAAAACAGATTGGTGCGCCAGTAGCGGCCTTTTCTTTCCTTTTCATCCATAAATCTATCCTTAGTAACAAACCCTTGCCTGGCAAGAACTTCGGTGGGCGGCCTAGAGTCTTCAGCCAGATCCACGGGGAAGAGGCGCAATTTGGTTTGAATGATCCGGGTTGATTATGGTCCGAATCCCGGATGCTTGTAAAGGCGGTCGTGCGAAGCGGGCGGTTCTCCTCGTGCGCGGGGAGTGCTTTCATGACAGAATAAGGCCTTTAACCACGGCGAGACGAGGAGAGGAAATGTCGGAAAGCTTTGAGGACCGGGTTGTATTGGTGACGGGCGGGAGCATGGGCATCGGCCGAAGCGCCTGCGAGTTGTTCGCGGCGCGCGGCGCCCGCGTGCTGATCGCCGATCGGGAAGAAGAGAAGGGGAGAGCCCTTGCCGAAGCCATTGAAAAGAGGGGTGGGGCGGCGCGTTTCTTCAAGGTGGACGTTTCCCGATCCGAGGAAGTGGCGGCCATGGTGGCGGATGCCGTGGAGCACTTCGGCGCGCTGGACTTTGCCATCAATAACGCCGGCGTGGGCGGGGTTTCCACCATCACCGCGGACTATCCCGAGGATACCTGGCGGCGGGTGATCGACGTCAACCTCACGGGTCTGTGGCTCTGCATGAAACACGAGTTGCCGCATCTGTTGGGGCGCGGCGGCGCGATCGTTAACCTGGCCTCGATCGCGGGGTTGGCGGGTTTTCGCAAACACTCCGCCTACGCGGCCAGCAAATACGGCGTGATCGGCCTGACCAAGACCGCGGCCCTGGAATACGCCAAGAAAGGCGTACGCATCAACGCGGTCTGCCCCGGATACACGCAAACCGCGATGGTGGACGAACTGCGCGAAAATAATCCCCGACTTGGAGCTTCGTTGGAAAAATATATTCCCATGGGCCGCTTGGGAACTACCCGCGAGATCGCGGAAACCATCCTGTTTCTGTGTACGCCGGGGGCGGGTTTCATCACCGGACAGATCATTACCGCGGATGGCGGCATCACCGCGGGGTGATGATGCGGTCTGGAACACATTCGACAAGATCGCCGCCCGTTCTTGACGGTCGAATTTCCCTCCGGATGATGGGTCTCGTGTTATGATGCGGTATCCTAAAAACCGTTCCGGGTACATTCCCAATTCCATATCGGCGCGGGCATGAGTCAAGGGCGCCGAAGTAATGAATCGAGGGTTTTTTATGTTGAAAGAAAAGTATGAGGGTGTCTTGAAGCTCGGTGAGCTGCTGAAGGTGCAGGATGGTTACGTGGAGGAGAAGGACGGAAAGCTGCATATCGGCGGGGTGGCCACCTATGCCGGCGATAAGGATCAACTCTGGGATAAGATCAAAACCTATCCCAACTGGGAGTCCGAAATTTTGGCCGATATCAAGGTCGCCAACCACGATATTTACGGTCACTACACCGTGCGGCCCGGCGACACGCTTTCGAAAATCGCAAAACTCCATTTGGGCAAGGCCTCGGCCTACATGAAGATTTTCGAGTTGAACCGCGACATCCTGGACAACCCCAACCTCATCAAGGTGGGCCAGAAGCTCAAGCTTCCGCCCAAGCCGGGGAACGCCTGAGGCATAAGGGCGCGACTGTCCGCCGCCCATGGGGCGCGGCGCCGGTGGAGACGGGGATGAAGGCTGAATATTTGGACCGGGCCACGGGTGTCCGCGAGGGTGAGGAACTAGACGCCGAGCGGCTATCCTCTTTTCTGGCCCAACGCTTTCCGGAGGCATCGGGAGCGTTGGAGGTGTCGCAGTTTCCCAGCGGTTTCTCCAACCTCACCTATTTGCTGCGTTGGTCCGGCCGGGAGTGGGTCCTGCGCCGTCCGCCGTTCGGGGCCAACATCAAGACCGCCCATGACATGGGCCGCGAATTTCGCGTTCTCTCGCATTTGAAAGGGCTGTACCCGCGCGCGCCGGAACCCTTGGCCTTTTGCGGGGATCCGCGGGTGTTGGGTGCGCCTTTCTACATCATGGAGCGCATCCAGGGCGTCATTCTGCGCGGCAAAGCGCCGAGGGGTTTGTCGCTTCACGAGGCGGTTATGGGCGATCTCTCCCGCGCCTTTGTGGATTGTCTGGTGGATCTGCATGGACTGCCCATTGAAGGCACCGATCTCGAAGAATTGGGCCGGCCCGAGGGATACGTGGCGCGCCAGGTGGAGGGCTGGACCAAGCGCTATGCCAAGGCGCGCACCGACGAGCTGCCCGAAATGGAGCGCACCGCGCTCTGGTTGGCGGAGAACCGGCCCAAGGAGAGCGGCGCGGCGCTTATCCACAATGATTTCAAGTACGACAACCTGGTACTGGACCCCGAAAACCTGCCCAACATCCTAGGCGTTTTGGACTGGGAAATGGCCACCCTGGGCGATCCGCTGATGGATTTGGGAACCAGCCTGGCCTATTGGTCGGAGGCGGAAGATCCCGAGTTCCTGCGCATGTTCGGCTTGACCCATTTGCCCGGGAACCTGAACCGGGATCAGCTCATCCGGCATTACGAGCGGAAAAGCGGACGCCGCGTAACCGACCCGGAGTTCTACTACGCCTTTGGCCTGTTCAAACTGGGCGTCATTGGCCAACAGATCTATGCGCGTTTCAAAAAGGGTTTCACCCGCGACCCCCGTTTCGGCGCCCTGATCCACGTGGTTCGAGCCTGCGGCCAAACCGCCCAACGCGCCATTCAGCACAACCGCGTATCCGGTTTGTACTGAGGCTTTCCGCGATAATCGGGGAAAACCGCGGCGCGGGGCGGCCTGGCCGCCTTGCGAGCAAAGGTGATTCAGGCAAGCGCGGTCTGGTTAGAAGCGTTTCGTTCACGCCGGTTGGTTTGCGTCTGCCCGAGTACCCCTATTGACCTCCTCCGGTTCCGTCAGGAGCCGGGGTTTGGCGTTTCCGTCTGACCCCAAAGCCATCCTTGACCAAAAAAAATCAACCTGGACAGGAGAACGGTCCCTTTCTTCATCCAACTACTCCTCTTTCATTTTTGAAAGACGGATATCGGCCCATCCCGGAGCCCGGCAACCAGGCACCGTGTAGAGCGCTCTCCCGTGGAGGCATCCATCCCGTGTTTCCCTATGAGACGGACCAGGTTTGGACATTTCCCCAAATCATTCCAAACAATAGTTGTGGCCGAACCAGTGATTTCAAATTTCTATTAAATGTTATATAAGGTATATATTATTTTAATCATTATTTTCACAACAACTATTAGTTGCTTCGATCACAAATTAGAATGAAAAAATCATTTCTCTTGTCTGTTTGCATCCTGTTTTCCGCTAATCTTTTATTGGCACAGGATCCCGGCAAACTGGCCAACCAGGCCGGCAGAGCCTTGACCGCTTATAACATGAACCCCTCCAATAACGACGACAAACTGGAAGAAGCCAAAACAAAAATCGATGAGGCGCTGCAAGACCAATCTGTCCAGCAAGATGCGTCCGCCTGGCTCACCAAAGCCGAAGTATACAACACCATTCTGCAGCGCGATGCCGCCCGGCGCCTGGTAGACGCGAATGCCAAACTGACCGGCGACAACAACGCGTTGGTTGCA
>JBGTRP010000721.1:0-4129 GCA_041940685.1 Acanthopleuribacteraceae bacterium | reverse complement strand
AGGAATCACGGACGAACAGATTCTCGTTGTAGATCAGGAGCTCTTGGGCAACCGTTTCCGATGCGCCTAAAGCGAACAGCACCTCGCGCCGGAATTCAGGCTCGGAGGATGGAGAAGAGGGCCGTTTGCTCATGGGCCGCCACCGCGCCCGACGCACTTCAAAAATCCATTTGTCAGGCGGATCGCTGGAACCAAAACCTCAGCCGGGGATTGGAGGAGCACACAAATCTCCTTTGCAATAAAGAGGTTAACTTTGTAAGATTTTACCTTATTCGAGAAAAGGGGCAATCGAAATCAAGCAAGGGAAAAGGCATGGTCGGATCTCATTTGCCTCGCTCGTATCAGGATGGGGTCATCGAGGAGAGGTCATTCCTCTGACTCGGTCCATTCGCTAATCAGAAACCCATGGCGGATCGGGGTAGAATAGTCGCAATGCCCCGGGTTCCAAGGTTTCGGCAATCGCTTGGGAAGGGAGATGGAGTTTGAGCTCGCGTATTTTCAGAAAGGTTGCATTGGATCGCCTCTCCTCACCCGAGCAGTTGGACCAGTTGGTGAGCGTCACCACCCCGCTCGGCTGGGTATCCTTGTTGGGTTTTCTGCTTTTGTTGTCGAGCGTGGTGGTTTGGGGTTTTCTGGGGAAAATCTCGTCCATGGCAACCGGGGGCGGGATCCTGATCAAAACCGGGGGAATTATCAACGTGGCGGCGCATGTGCAGGGCCAAATCTCCAACATCTACGTGGCGGAGGGCGAATCGGTGCGCAAGGGCCAGATCGTAGCGCGGGTGGAACAACCGGCCTTACTGGATGAAATCCGCGCGGAACGCCAAGCGCTGCTCGAGCTGCGCGCGCGGGAGGAGCAAATCGCGGAATTCGGCAGTGAAAGCCTGCGGTTGCAAATCGACACCCTGCGCAAGGAAAAAGCCAATATCGAAGGAAGCATTGCTCATCATCAGGAACGGGCGCGCTGGCTTGACGAGAAAGTAAACATTCAGGCGAGGCTGCTGGAGGAGGGGTTGATCACCAGGCAAACCCTGGTCGACACCAAATCCGAAAGAGAAGCGGTGACCCGTTCGATCGAGGAGGATCGCGCCGAGCTCAAAAAACTGGTCGCGCGCGAGCAGGAATTGGTCCAGGAAAAGGAACGCGAGCTGTTGACCAGCCAACAATCCATCAGCGAGGCGGAACGGCAACTGGAGTTGAAGGAGGCCCAACTCGCGCTTTCCTCCAGAATCGTCAGTTCCTATACGGGCAATGTCATCGAGGTTCGCGCGGCGGAGGGTCAGATCATTCACGCGGGCAACCCCATCTTGAGCCTTGAGCTCACCGGGCAGGGAATTCAAGACCTTCAGGCCCTGCTCTATATGCCGCCCGATCTGGGCAAAAAGGTTCAACCCGGCATGCTGGTGCATGTGACTCCGTTGACGGTCAAACCCGAAGAGCACGGTTACATGCTGGGGATCGTGACTCAGGTGGCGGAATTTCCCTCCTCGACCCAGGGCATGATGCGCACCCTGGAAAACCAGGCCCTGGTCGATCAGTTCTCCAGCGCGGGCGCGCCCATCGCGGTCTATGCCGATCTGATTCCGGATGCGGAGACGCCAAGCGGTTACAAATGGTCATCCTCCCAGGGGCCGCCCTTCAAAATATTTAGCGGAACCCTTTGCGGCGGTTCGGTGGAGGTCGACGCCCAACCTCCCATCGGCCTGGTCGTCCCCTTTTTCAAAAAACAGTTTGGACTCGATTGATGAGCGAGACTGCCGCGGCGAAGATGGTCGCCCAAAAAAGGAAGAAAACGCCCTCGGTCCTGCAAATGGAAGCGGTGGAATGCGGCGCCGCCGCGCTTTGCATGATCATGGAGCACCATGGCAGGGTGGTTCCACTCGAAGAGATGCGAGTCGCCTGTGGGGTATCGCGCGATGGCGTGAAGGCCAGCAACATGGTCAAGGCCGCGCGCAGGTACGGACTGGAGGCGCGGGGTTTGCGCAAGGAGCCCGGCGACCTCGGCGATGTGGAAGTTCCCATGATCGTTCATTGGAACTTCAACCACTTTCTGGTTCTGGAAGGGGTCCGGGGCGGCAAGGTTTACCTCAACGATCCGGCCGGTGGTCCGCGCACGGTAACCAAAGAGGAATTCGATCAGGCCTTCACGGGCGTGGCCCTGGAATTCAAGCCGGGTCCCGAATTTCGGTCCGGAGGGCGCCGGCGTTCGACGCTGGCCTCGCTGAAGGCCCGATTCCGCGATCCGCTTTCCCTGGCGTTCGTGGTCCTCGCGGGTTTGATGCTGGTGTTGCCGGGCCTGGTGACCCCCATCTTTTCCAAGATTTTCGTGGACCAAATCCTCGTGAGAGGCATGGAGAGTTGGTTCCGGCCTCTGCTTTTGGGAATGATCTTTGCCGCGTTAGTAAAAGGTGGTTTGACCTGGCTTCAGCAATACTTTCTGCTGCGGTTCGACGCCAAGCTCGCGCTTACCGAATCCGGCAAATACCTGGAACGCCTGCTCCAGTTACCCGTGGTTTTCTTCTCCCAGCGAATGGCCGGCGACCTCAGTAAACGGGTGAGCGGGGGCGACCGCGTGGCCCAGTTGCTCACCAAGAAACTGGCGACCGCGCTCTTAAACATCATGACCGTCCTGTTTTACGTATTGCTGATGTTCATTTTCGATTGGCAACTCACCCTGGTCGGACTGGCCATCGTGATGGTAAACCTGGCCGTGCTGGTGGCCGTCAACCGCATCCGCGAGGAACAGAGCATGCGGTTTATGGTGGACGCCAACAAGCTCTACGGCACCGGGGCGACCGGCCTCATGCTAGTGGAGACCCTAAAGGCCACCGGTTCGGAATCGGATTTTTTCGCGCAATGGTCCGGTTACCACGCCAAATACCTCAATACCGCCCAAAAAATGGGCCGGATCAACGCCTTGACCAACGTATTCCCACCTTTTTTAAGCCAGCTCACCGCGATGTCCATCCTGGTTTTCGGCGCGCTGAAAATCATGGACGGCGACATGACCGTGGGCATGCTGGTAGCTTTTCAGAGCCTGATGGGAAGCTTTGTAGCGCCCTTCAACCAATTGGTCGGCCTGGGCGGCGAATTCCAGGAAGCGCGGGGACTGATGAACCAGTTGGACGATGTCTACAACTATCCCATCGACCCCGCGCTGGGCCAATCGCGAAACACGGACGAAAGCCGGGGCCAGATCAAGCTTTCGGGCGCCCTGGAGATTCGGGACATCTCCTTTGGGTACAGCCCCTTGGACCCGCCCTTAATCGAGGGTTTCAGCCTGCGGGTCAAGCCCGGGGCGCGCGTGGCCCTTGTCGGCAGGTCGGGCAGCGGCAAATCCACGGTGGCCCGCCTGGTGGCGGGCGTCTTCGAAGCCTGGAGCGGTCAAGTGCTTTTTGACGGCAAGCCGCGAACGGAACACGCCCGCAACACCATGGTCAGTTCGCTGGCGGTCATCGACCAGAATATCAGCCTCTTCGAGGGAACCATTCGCGAGAACCTCACCCTGTGGGACATCACTATTCCCGAAGGGCAATACATTCAAGCCGCCAAGGACGCTCATATCCACGAGGAAATCACCAATCGCGCGGGCGGCTATGAAAGCGCCGTGGAAGAGGGCGGCCGCAACTTCAGCGGCGGTCAGCGCCAGCGGCTGGAGATCGCCCGAGGGCTGGTGCTCAACCCCAGCGTGTTGGTCTTGGACGAGGCCACCAGCGCGCTCGATCCTCAAACCGAACAAATCATCGACAGCAACCTCAGGCGACGCGGGGCCACCTGCCTGATCGTGGCGCATCGTCTGAGCACCATCCGCGATTGTGACGAAATCATCGTCATGGACCGCGGCAAAATCATCCAGCGCGGAAACCACGAAGAGCTTTTGGAACAAGAGGGGCTTTACGCGAATCTAATCAAAAGCATGTAACCAACTCTTCCGGCCGAGCCGGTCCTTGGAAAAACGCCATGAACGCTTCCAACCCATTTTTGACATTGAGAGCCGAAAAGGTCGAGGCAAGCGGCAGCCTCAGAATGACGCTCAACGACCCCATGCAATGCCTCTACGTCGAGCGGGGCTGGGTCGACCTGTTTTTTGTGATCGGGGACCCGGACGCCAACCGCCTCCACCATCTGA
>JBGTRP010000720.1:0-4129 GCA_041940685.1 Acanthopleuribacteraceae bacterium | reverse complement strand
GACGCACCGCCGCTGCGCGACTGCATCGAGCCGGCGGCGTCGATTCTCGACGCCTGGCAGATCGAGTCGATGCGGGCCGAATGGTGGTACTCGTTCCGGCTCCCGGTGAACTGGAAGCTCGCCCAGGAGGCGTTCCAGGAGCAGTACCACGTCGTGCAGACCCACCCGCGGCTGGTGATCCCGGGCCGGTTCCCGCCCCGGCGGGGCGACTTCGACCCGGCGGTGTTCATCGAGAGCGAGCTCCACTACCTGCGGGTGATGAGCGAGGGCATGGCCGGGATGGTCCACGCCAACGACGTCGCCGTGGCCGAACGGCTCGCGGCCACGATCGGACGGGTTCAAAGCCTTGCCTGTCAAAACGGAAGACCGAAGCATCCAATTCAGGCACGCTCCAATCAGGCCGATTACTCCTACGCTAGTCGGTCAAGGCCGGCAGTCCGGCCATTTGCGGGTCCGGCAGGTTTGCCGCGGACAGGGACCCGAAGAGCTGGAAACCGGCCAGGGATTTGTGATTGCCTTTGATGCGCAGGTAAGTGGCGCCCGGAGGGAATTGACCATCCGGGAACAGATCCTGGGCCAGCCTGACCAGTTTGGTAAAGGGCGGTAATTGGTCCTGGACCTCGGCCACCACGATACCCTCATCGTTATAGGCGCGAATTTCCAGATCCACGGGAAGAGCGCCTAGGTTCAGTAGGTTGACGCCCGTATAGGAAGACTCATTCACTTGCATATGCGGAAAGTACAGCGTGTCCGTGGTGGCGGTGGCCGCCTTGAAACCGGCCAGCCGCGATCCCGTCCAGTCACCGAAAAGTTCGAATCCGGCGAGTTGGTTTTCGGTTTCTACCTTGAGCCATGAGACCGAGGCGTCTACCCCGAAAATATTTTGGGTGATATCCAGCAACTTGCCGCCGGGCGGGAGCACCTGGCCATCCAAACGGGCCGTGACCTGGCCATTGTCATCATAGGCCAGCAGATTGTAGGTCGCGGGAGAGGCGTCCATGTTGATCAGGGAAATCCCCGTCCAGAAGTTTGCCCGATCCTTGGCCACATGGGTAAAGTAGAGGTTCCCGTTCACGCGAACGAAGTTGGGGTTCTTTTCACGCGCATCCACCATTTCCAAGGCGGCCATCTCGCGATTCCCATCCACGCGCCCGAATATCTCGAAGCCCGCGATGGTCGGCTTCCCGTCGCGGCTCCTGAGCTCGCCCCATTGGGGCAATTCTCCTTCAAAGACCGAGGTGAAGCGGAAATCCTTTTGGTGGTTGGCGGCAAGTCCGGCGGAGATCTGCATGGTTTGCACGGCGTCTTTGAAGTCAATGGGATGTTGTTCTTCATCCACGTTGACGACAATGGCGCGGGTATACCATTGCGCGGTATCGCTGGCGATATGAGGAACGAGCACGGCCGAGGAGAGTCTGGACACCGCGCCCACGCTCATGAGCTGGGACCGGTCGCGGGTGGATGCATTGGTATAGCCGACCAGCCGATGGGTGGACGCCACCTTTACCCAGCGAATTTCGCGGGCGCGGTCCATATTATTGGCCGTGCCAAAGAATTCCAACCCGGAAACGTAAAAGCGGGCATGGGGTAGCAGCGTGAGAGATTGGGATACCAGCGAACGGCCCTGCCCATCGAGACCGACCACCACCACATCCGCCTCCGAGGCGCTGGTGTTGATGAGCCCGATGGTGGAGCTGAGGTTGCCGTCCTCAACCAAAAAGGGCATGAACAGGCTGGGTTCCAGCGTATTGAGGCTGATGGCGTAGCCGAGAGCCATGCGGCGCTTCAACGCCTCCTCGCTCAGGCGGATCTCGATGGCGTATTGGCCTTGGGGCACATTTTCCAAGCCGATATTGGCAGCGCCGGCCGCCACGGTCCCCTCTCCTACCAACATCCACGCGCCCGCTTCGCTCTGGAAGCGGAAGAGCCGTAGGTGGACCAGTCCCTCTTGCGCCGAAGACAGGTTCAGCACAAGGTCTTTTTCCGCCTCCGCGACTTCAAAGGAAAAGTAATCGGCCGTGTCTCCGGAAGCGTCCAGACTCAGGTTGTTGTAACTGCCCTGTTGCAGCGATTTTGCATCCTCGAAACGGTTGTTGGGTTCGAAATCGGCATCCTCGAACCGCTTGACCCGAACGCGGATGGTGGCCGGCGTGGGATCCTCGGTGAACGGAGTTTTCACCTTAAAGCTCACGAGGTAGGGCGAATCCGGTGGCGAAGGCTCGGTGAACACCACGGGATAAACGGAATCGCCAAGCGGTCCGGCCGGGACCGAGGCCGGCCCAAAATTCCATTCGTAGGCCAACGGCAGGTCGTTGGGGTCCTCGCCAAAGCCGAAGAAGTAGAGCTCATCCCCCGGTTCCACCGTAAGATCGCCATGGGGTTCTACCAGGAAAGACTCGGGTTTTAGGTTGGGGTCCACCACCTTGACCTTGCGGAAATCGTTGAAGGGATCATGCTCGCCCTCGCGGTCTTCCACATCCAGGCCCACGTAAAATTCGCCTTTTTGATCGAAGGTCAAGGCCGGGGTGGTCCAGTTGTTCCCGCATGGGGCGCAAAACTCTCCATCGATGTACCAGGAAGGTTTTAGCGGCAAGTGGCCATCCGCATCCGTGGCGGTCGCGGAAAACGTCAGGCTCTCGCCCTGGAGAATGGCGATCACCCGCTGAGAATAATGATCGGGATCATCGCTCACGGCCGGCATGGTGATGACGCCCTTGGGTGGAATATTGGTTCCGTAAATATAGACGGCCCAGTAATTGGGATAGGGCGACCACATGCCCGAGGCGTCCCTGGCATAGGCCTTGACCTGGTAAAATCCCGGTTGGTCGAAAAGCACGGGTCCGGGCTCGGCCGTGGTGGCGGTCCGCCCATCGCCAAAGCTCCAAAAATATTCGCTGATCGCCTCACCCTCGAAATCAACCCCTCGGCAGGCAAAGGAAACGCGGGTATTTGGCGGTCCCAGAATCTGGATGTCCTTGGGGGTGATTGGCTCCACGTAAGGCGGCGCATTGAAATTGGGATCATCGAGGTCCGGCATGACCACGACAAAACGGCTCTGTTCCCCATCGGCCGCGGCGCCCTCACTGTCTATCGCGGTGAGTTGGATTTCATAGAGGCCGGGTTCGTCAAAGGTCAAATGATCGATCCGCTCACCCGTCAGGCAAATGGGTTCGCCCCCATCCACGGGGGTGATCCGCCAATCGTAGCTGATGGGGTCGCTCTCCTCGTCAAAGGCGATGGCCGCGAGATCCAATCCATCGGAGACGGTAAGCGCCAAATCCCAACCGGGTTCGAGGATGGATACATACATGGGTGGGGTGTTCCTGTCCCGAACCCAGACATCGAGGCTGGCGGGAATCGGATCGGCGACGCCCGAGGGCGCGATCAGGGTGAACAAGACGGTGTAGTAATCGGGGCCGGGGAAAGCCTCGAACGGGATGGGGTCCAATTCGAGACCGACAAAAGAATATTCCTCGCCCTGCCCGTAGAAATGCCAAAACCCGGTGTACCCCTCCGGGTTTTGCAACCCCGCGACACCGCCTCGCAAGGTCAAGGCCTCGCCGGGCTTGAGCTGGAATGCCGGTCTCTCGAAAACGAAATCCTGATCGGGGTCGGGTTCCAGAATGGGTGCGAGAATGACGCCATCGGGTGGTTTTTCCTGTTCGAAAATCGCGATATCGATGCCGTGTTCCCAATAGGAAACCAAACCATCCGCATCGCGGGCAAAGAGCGTCACGTAATAGGAACACACCCGTCCCCCCAGATCGCAAATGTCGCTGTAGTGCTTCTGGGGAGAGGCGCCCGAACCCAGGTTGCCATCATCGAAATCCCAAAAAAATTCGACCGGCCGCTGCTCATGATCGTACCCGGTGGCCGAGAAGCTCACCGTTTCATTGACGCGGAAGGCATCGCCATGTTCGGGTGAAACGATGGCGGCAATCGGCGCCTGGTTGACGGCGGCCAGGGCGGGATCATTGACAAACACCCAGCGTTGAAAGGGAGTGGCGTCTCGTCCGCCGTCGCCGTCATCGGCGGTCAGGCTTATTCGATAGACCCCGGCGCTCCCGTAACTCACCTGGATCTGCTGGCCTTCCGCCATACGACCGTCGCCAAGATCCCAAAAAAAGCG
>JBGTRP010000719.1:0-4130 GCA_041940685.1 Acanthopleuribacteraceae bacterium | reverse complement strand
GTTGTAGATATGCTCGTGGGTCATGTCCTCGGGGATATCGGGCTCCACGGTGAAATGACGGTGGGAGAGCGAATTGCTGGCCAGCAGCACCGCCCGCTTGCCCGAGGCCTCGATGGCCTCTCGCGTGGACCTGCCCAGCTCCGCGCTCATCTCCTGCATCACCTCCACGCTGTAGTAATGGCGCGCGCGGTTGGAGGAAATCCCCACGATCGGTTTGTCCCAGGCGGGGCGGGCCAGGTGGCAGGATACGATGGTGCCGTAGTCCACGCGGAAATCCGGGTTGCGCATCATTTTGGTGACCAGCCCGTTCTGCGCCGCTTGCTTGGCCACCCGTTCGGCCAGCTCCACATCCACCTTCAAATCGTAATGGTAGCGGAACAGATTGGGAAAGACGGGGTCCACGCTCAGCGACTTGAAATGGGGCGCGCCCAGGAAGTGGTAGCCGATATAGGTTTGCCAGTGGGCGGAGAGCACCACCAGCACATCGAAATCCAGCTTGGCCAAATCCTTGCGCAGGCGCTCGTAGGCCCAGCGCAGCATTTCCCAGCCGCATTCCGCCTTGGGCTCGTTGGCCTCCGGGTTTTCCGCGTACACCAAATGCGGCGGATGCGGCGCCAGCGCGCCGGCGACAATACAACCCTTTTTCACGCTCGGAAAACCTCCTCGCCAAAGTCTCCCCAACTTACTATGGAACTCCCCAAGATTCAACTTGATCCGGGTTGCGCGTACTTGGGAAACGAAAATCCGATTCAGGGTCCCAAGGAGGATGAATTTCAACGCTGCCTCCCGCGATCCAGGAGCGCGGCTGCCGCGTTTCCTCCCATTTTATTGCCTGGGCTGGATGGGCTCCTGACCCGCGCGTGATGGTTTACCACGCACCACCCCCTCTCCGGCGTTCCCGCTGTCCAAATAATGGGCCAGCACCCGCACATTGGGTGGGGTCATCAGGGTTTCGTGGTTGCCGGGGATATCGATCATGCGATGGGCGATGCCGCTCTCCAGCCAACGCCGGGTGAAGGGCCAGGGTTCGCGCTCCAGGCAGCGGAACACCGTGACCGGTCCGGACCAGGCGGGGCGGTAGCGCTGGGCCGCGCTTTGGTTGTTGCGGTAGGTGGCCACCGCGCGCCGCAGCACGCTCTCCTCGTAGGGTTGGTCGGGGTAGGTCTCACGGTAGCGGGCGAGAAACAGCGCGATCCGGTCCTGCTCGTCCAGGGGCGCCAGCTCTTCGCGGCTCAGGAAGTTCTGGTTGTGTTCGGCGTAGACCGAGGCGATATTGCGCAGCATGTCGATCTCATCCACCGCGTCCAGCCAGGGAATGGTGTCGATGACGAAGACCTCGTCGAGTAGATCCCCGGCCTCGCGGATTTGACGCGCCATTTCCAGCACGAGAATGCCGCCCATGCTCCAACCCGCCAGGGTGTAGGGGCCCTCGGGTTGGACGCCCCGCATCTCCTCGATGTAAGACTGGGCCATGGCCTCGACGGTCTCGATAAAGGGCAGGTTGGGGTTCACGCCCGGCGATTCGAAGGCGTAGAGCGGCCGGTGTACATGGGGCGCGAGCTCGCGATACCCCATGACCCCGCCCAGCACCGTATGCGGCAGGAAGATGGGATTGCCCTTCCCGCTTTTCTTGATGATTACCAGCGGCGAGGCGCGCATGCCGCTCTCCGCCTGGCGCAGCAGCTCGGCGAGGTCGGCCACGGTTCCGGCCCGGAACAGCTCGGTGATGGGCAACTCGACATCGAAACGCGCGGCCACCGCGCTCATGAGACGCACGGCCAAAAGGGAATGGCCGCCCAGATCGAAGAAATTATCGTCGATGCCAACCGGAGACCGTCCCAGCAACTCCGACCACATCTCACATAGCGTTTGTTCCAATGCATCGCGCGGCGGTTGATAGTCGCCGCTGGCTTTCTCGGTAGAAGGTTTGAGACGGGCCAGCGCGGTCCGGTCCAACTTACCGGCGGCATTGAGAGGCAGGGCTTCCAGAAAGGAATAGGACGTGGGAACCATGTAGGCGGGTAGCCGCCCGGCCATGTGCTGGCGCAAGGCCGCGGATGTGGGCGGGTCGGATTCGGCCACCAGGAAGGCCGCCAACTGGCTGTCCGACGCCGTCGGCCGGACGATGGCCGCGGCCTCGCGGATGCCTGGCGCCTTGCGCAGCCATGCTTCGATTTCGCCCAATTCGATGCGGAACCCGCGCAGCTTCACCTGAAAATCGATACGGCCCACGTATTGCAACCCGCCATCGTGGCGGTAGCGCGCCAGATCGCCCGTGCGGTAGAGGCGCGCCCCGATTTTGCCGGAAAAGGGATCGGGCGCGAAGCTTCTCGCGCTCAGCTCGGGCCGTTGCCAATAGCCGCGCGCCAGGCCATCGCCGCCGATCCACAGCTCGCCGGGCGCGCCGTCCGGAACCGCGGACCCCAGGGGATCGACCAGGTAGAAACCGGTATTCTCCATGGGCCGGCCGATGTGAACGGGCTCAGCGGGCCGGAGAAGCGTCCGCGAAGACCAGATCGTGGTTTCCGTGGGACCGTAGACATTCCAGGTTTCCGCCTTTTCCGATACCAGCCGAGCGGCGAGATCATCAGGAAGCGCCTCGCCGCCGCAGAGGATTTTGAGCCGCTCGGGCCGGCGCCAGCCCGAGCCGGTCAACATGCGCCAGGTCGCGGGGGTGGCCTGCATGACCGTCACCCGCTCGCGTTCCAGAACCTCGGCCAGCGCCGTGGGGTCGGCCGTTTGTTCGCGGGAGGCAAGCGCCACGCGGGCTCCGCGCGTGAGCGGCAGGTACAGCTCCAGGCCGGAAATGTCGAAGGAAAGCGTGGTGACCGCCAGCAAAATGTCCTCGGGCTCCATGCCGGGCGCATGCGCCATGCCCGTCATGAAGTTCACAAGCGCGCCATGGCTCACGGCCACGCCCTTGGGCCTTCCGGTTGAACCGGAGGTAAAGATGACATAGGCAAGGTTCGCGGCGCTCGCGCGCATGCCGCAAGGCGTTGTGGGTAGATTTTCGCCTTGCGGCATCTGGTCGATCCGCAAGAGCTCGGGCCCGGCCTCGGACCAGGACCCGGCTCCCACCGCATCCACGAGCAACAGTTGCAGGCCCGCGTCCTCGGCGATCAACCGCAGCCGCTCGGGCGGGTGGCCCGGATCCAGGGGCACATAGGCCGCACCGCTTTGGAGCACGCCCAGCAACACGGGCGCCAGCTCGCGGGAGCGATCCAGACAGACCCCGACCAGGGACTCGGGTCCGGCGCCGCGTTGCGCCAATACCTCGGCCACGCGGTTAGCCTGAACCATCATCTCCCCATAACTGAGCGCGTCTCTCCCGCGCGCCAGCGCGATGCGGTCGGGCTCTTGTTCCGCCCGGCGAGAGACGAGTTGCGGCAATGGGGTCGCGTGTGGATAGGCACTGGCCGTGGCGTTGCGTTCCGTCAGGATTCGGGCCAACTCGGTCGGCGCCATCAGGGGAAGCTCGGCGAGCGGCGCATCCGGCGCATCCGCGATTGCGTTCAGCAGGTGCAGGAAGGCGTGGGCCAGGCGTTCGATGGATTTTGGCGCGAAGAGATCGGCATTGTATTCGAAAAGCGCCAATCCCTCCCTGTCCAATGGAGGGTGGATGGTGAGGGTGAGATCGAATTGAGAGGTCCCGCCGTGGAAGGGAAGGCGGGAAATCTGCAAGCTCGGAAAGGCGGATTCGCGTTCGATGGCGCTTTGAAAGATGAAGTTCACCTGGATGAGTGGATTGCGCGAGAGATCGCGCTCGGGTTGCAGGGCTTCGATCTGGGCGATGGTCAGCGGGATCGGGGTCGAGAACAGTCCGCCCTCGCGATCGAGCTTGACCGCAGAGGGAGCGACCGGCCGCCAGGTGACGTTGCGCGAGGTCTGCCGTCCCGCGTGGCTGAGCTGCATGAACAGCGCCGAGCCGTGGGCCTTGGCGGCGGTCGCCCAGCTCGCCAGGCGCTCGCCGTGGTCTCGGGGCTCTGGGCGGCGGTGTCCTCGATCGACGCCGGCGGCAGCTTCAAGGCGGCCTTCGAGCGGCTCCTGCTCGAGCTCGACCGGCCCGCGGCGGAGCGCGTCATGCAGCTTGTGCGCGAGAGCCGCGGCGCCTGGGCCCCGCTCCTGGCCGC